>CAKQDN010000004.1 GCA_934229275.1 uncultured Clostridia bacterium
GGCTCGTCGCTTATCGTCTGCCCCACATATTCTTGCGGCACGGGACGCGGAATTCCGATAATCACGCCCGCGCTCGGCAAAATAAAAATCTCGCTCGCAACGTTCGATAACCGCTTCAACAAAAACGGAAGCATGCTCGAAGAAGCCAAAACGCTCTATCTCGGCACGAACGCCGTCATGCGAAAGCAAAACGCATTAAGTATCGAGCGGCTCGCGGAAATTGTCGGAGACGTTTCCCCCGAGGAATTGTTCGAATCGCTTAATCTCAAATAATAACGCGCATAAAAACGGATAAAAAGGAAAATGCTTCGCCTGTCGCCTGCGGCACGGGCAGAGGCGTTTTTTTATCACGCGCCAAAAAGATGAAAGAAAATGTACGATTTTTCATAGCGTTTTCACTTAAATCACTTTACAAACGATTGCTTCGGTTGTATAATAGTTAGGACATTAACTATTTAGGGAGGCAAATCGTGCAAATAGGATTCGAAGTGAAAATACTCGGTTCGCTCATCGATCGCGAAATCCGAGCCAAAGTTTCCATGTGCAGTCTTGATAAAATGACCAACATGCACGGGCATATAGTCGGCTTTATACGGCATAATCAGGACAAAGAGATTTTTCAGCGCGATATCGAGCAACGGTTCATGATAAGCGGCGCGTCGGTCAGCGAAGTACTTAAACTCATGGAGAAAAACGGGCTTATCGAGCGCAAGCCGGTCGAGCGCGACAAACGGCTTAAAAAAATCGTGCTTACGGATAAGGCGATCGCCATGCACGACGAAGTGTGCCACGCTATCGACGGTGTGGAAGAAGAAATCGGCAATCTTTTAACCGCCGAGGAACGTGCGGAATTCGACCGCATCGCAACAAAACTGATCGAAAAACTGAAACAGCGAAAACAAGAGGAGGCTTTATGATAAAAAAACTGTTCGGCAGTTTGCGCGAATACAAAATTTACGCAATACTTACAATGGTTTCCATGGTGTTCGAAGTTGCCATGGAAGTCGCGATACCGCTTATCATCTTCGAGTTCGGCAAATGCGTTTCGCCGGGCGAGGGCGCCGATCCCGACGTAAAAGGTATGATTTCATACGGCTGCCTGATGGTAGGAGCGGCTATTCTGTCGCTTGTCGCCGGAATGCTGGGCGGTAAGTTCGGCGCGAAGGCGTCCGCAGGCTTTGCAAAGAATTTAAGATACGATATGTTCGAAGCGGTGCAGGGCTATTCGTTCGCCAATATCGACAAATTCAGTTCTTCGTCGCTCGTGACCCGTCTTACGACCGACGTCGGCAACGTGCAGATGTCGTTCATGATGATTATAAGAACGGCTGTACGCGGACCTTTGATGCTCATATTCTCGATAATCATGAGTTTCTCTATAGATACGCAACTGCCGTGGATATTCTTCGTAACCATGCCCATTCTGCTGTTTGCGATAATAATCATGACCAAACTCGCCATGCCGATATTCAAAAAGGTGTTCAAGCGTTACGACGCGCTCAACGAGTCCATTCAGGAGGACATCAAGGGTATGCGAGTCGTAAAAGCGTATGTGCGTGAGGACTACGAAACCAAAAAATTTACCCGCGTTTCCGACGAACTCAAAGGCTACTTCACGAAAGCCGAACGGATTCTCGCCATCAACAGCCCGGTAATGTCGTTCTGCCTGCAAGGCGCGCTGCTTGCGCTCGCTTACTTCGGTTCGAAGATTATAACCGCCGGCAACACGAGCCTCAACGCTATGGGATTGCAAAGCCTGTTAACTTATTCGATGCAGATTCTCATGTCACTGATGATGCTTTCCATGGTGTTCGTCATGATAATGATGTCCGCCGAGTCCGCTCGCCGTATCGTCGAAGTGCTT
The DNA here is from genome assembly GCA_934229275.1 of uncultured Clostridia bacterium. GTDB lineage: Bacteria > Bacillota > Clostridia > Christensenellales > Pumilibacteraceae > Neoclostridium. The sequence continues at coordinate 1,865 of CAKQDN010000004.1, forward strand.
GATGAAAAAAGTACGCTCGTCAGTCCCGAAAACGCCGTAACGGTTGTTAAAAACGGCGACGTCAAGTTCGAAAACGTAAGTTTCCGCTATTCCGAACACGCCGAAAAATTCGCGCTCGAAAACGTCAATCTCGACATTAAGTCGGGCGAAACGGTGGGAATTCTGGGAGGCACGGGCAGCAGTAAAACGACGCTCGTAAACCTTATTTCCCGTTTGTACGACGTTACCGAAGGCAGCGTCAAAGTGGGCGACGTGGACGTTCGCGACTACGATCTCGAAACGCTTCGTAACGAGGTCGCCGTGGTGCTGCAGAAGAACATGCTTTTCTCCGGCACGATAAAGGAAAATCTGCGCTGGGGCAATAAGGACGCCACCGACGAACAACTGGTCGAAGCGTGCAAACTCGCGCAGGCGGACGACTTTATCCGTCAGTTCCCCGACGGTTACGATACAATGATTACGCAGGGCGGAACCAACGTTTCGGGCGGTCAGAAACAGCGTCTTTGCATTGCCAGGGCTCTTTTAAAGCAGCCCAAAGTGCTTATTCTCGACGACAGTACGTCCGCCGTGGATATGAAAACCGACGCGCTTCTTCGCGACGCGTTCCGTCGTTTCATCCCCGACACCACGAAGATTATAATCGCGCAGAGAATAGCCTCGGTCATGGACGCGGACAAAATAATAATCATGAACAACGGCAAAGTGGACGCCGTCGGCAATCACGAAGAACTCATGAAGTCCAGCGAGATTTACCGCGAGGTTTACTATTCGCAGAATAAAATCGGCTCCGTAGAGGAAGGAGGAAAAGTCAATGCCTGAACAGAGAAGAATGCGTGGGCGTGGACCCGTTCCGCCCATGGGCAAAGGAGCGATAAAAAAGGGCGTACTAAAACGCCTTATGAAATTCCTTTTCCAAAATTATAAATTATATCTTATTCTCATCGCGCTGTGCATAGTGCTCAGCGCGGTCGCGAGCGCGATAGCCGGACCGTTCCTGCAGCAGGTATATGCGGCTCTCGAGGACTTTGCAGGCGGCGCGCTGACGGCGGATCAAACCATGCAGACCGTCGTAAAAACGCTGCTCGTACTGCTGTTCATCTACGCTCTCGGCTGGATAGCCTCTGCCGTGATGGGACAGATAGGCGCGAAACTTACGCAGCAGTTCCTGCGCGACATAAGAGTGCAGATGTTCGCCAAAATGCAGACGCTGCCCATCCGCTATTTCGACCGCAACACGCACGGCGACATAATGAGTACCTACACCAACGACGTAGACGCGCTCCGCCAACTCGTGTCGCAGAGCCTGCCGCAAACCGTTTCCACTATAATAGTGCTTATAACGCTTGCCGGATCCATGATGTATATGAGTATTCCGCTGTTCGTCATCGTGCTTATCGGCGTGGTCGCGATACTGCTCGTCACCAAGAAAATAGGCGGCAAGAGCGCGAAATACTTTATGGCGCAGCAGCAAGCCACCGGCGAAGTAGAAGGCTACATCGAAGAGATGATGCACGGTCAGAAAGTTGTTAAAGTGTTCTGCCACGAAGAAGAAGCGATGAAGAGAATGAAAACGCTCAACGACGGACTGTGCGAGGCTTCGGACAAGGCAAACGCTTTCTCCAATATGCTGATGCCGATAATCCATAACATCGGTAACATCATGTACGTCATAATCGCGTTCGTCGGCTGCGCGTACGTCATCGGAAGAGGCGCGGATAACGCGTGGGACATCAGTTTCTCGTCGCTGTTCTCCACCGGCTCGTTCGTCGGACTCATGAAAGTTTCCACGATAGTCGCGTTCCTCGGTATGGCGCGTCAGTTCGCGAACCAACTGGGTCAGATTTCCAACCAGATCAACTCCGTCGTAATGGCTCAGGCAGGCGCAAGCCGTGTGTTCGACCTGCTCGATCAGCAGCCCGAAGAGGATAACGGCTACGTTACGCTCGTAAACGCAAGAGTAAACGAAAACGACGAGATAGAGGAGTGCGAACAGCGCACCGGCGTGTGGGCGTGGAAGCATCCGCACGGCGACGGAACCGTCACTTACACGAGGCTTACCGGCGATATAGTCATGGACGACGTGGACTTCGGTTACGACCCCGACAAAATCGTGCTGCACAACGTTTCGCTGTACGCTCATCCCGGTCAGAAAGTGGCGTTCGTCGGCGCGACCGGAGCGGGCAAAACCACGATAACAAACCTTCTCAACCGCTTTTACGATATTGCCGACGGCAAAATCCGCTACGACGGCATCAATATCAATAAGATAAAGAAAGACGACTTGCGCCGCTCGCTGGGCATGGTGTTGCAGGATACCTGCCTGTTCACCGGTACCGTAATGGAAAACATCCGCTACGGCAGACTGGACGCCACCGACGAGCAGTGCATAGAGGCGGCTAAACTCGCCGGCGCGCACGATTTCATAACCCGACTTCCCGAAGGCTACGAAACCATGCTCGTCTCCGACGGAGCCAACCTGTCGCAGGGACAGCGGCAACTTCTCTCCATCGCGAGAGCAGCCGTCGCCGACGCTCCCGTCATGATTCTCGACGAAGCGACTTCGTCCATCGATACGAGAACCGAAGCGCTGGTCACAAAGGGTATGGACCGACTCATGGAAGGCAGAACAGTGTTCATCATCGCGCACAGACTGTCCACCGTGCAGAACGCCGACGTCATCATGATGCTCGACCACGGCAGAATCATCGAGCGCGGCACTCACGACGACCTCATCGCTCAGAAAGGTCAGTACTATCAACTCTATACCGGTAAATTCGAACTCGAATAAGCCGATAATCGAACGAAAAACGACGAAATACACCGATTTAAGACCAAAAATCTTTTTCGGTGTATTTTTTCTTATATTCGCGAAAAAACCGTTGACAAGGCAAAGACTAATGTGGTATTATATACCTACCTAATTGATAGGTAATTCACTTTCGGAGAAAGTTATGCAAATATACGCTGACAATGCGGCGACCACCAAACAAAGCAGAGCGGTCACCGAAAAAATGGTTGAAATCGCAGACTTGTACTACGGCAACCCGTCCAGTCTGCACGAAATCGGACAAAAAGCCAAGGAAAAACTGGAAGAGGCGCGCGCGAGCATCGCTAAAAACCTCGGATGCCTGCCCCGTGAAATCTATTTTACGTCGGGCGGCAGCGAAGCGGATAATCAGGCGATAATCTCGGCGGCGATCGCAGGCGAAAGAAAGGGCAAAAAGCACATAATTTCCACCGCGTTCGAGCATCACGCCGTGCTTCACACTCTCAAAAAACTGGAAAAGCAGGGCTTCGAAGTCACGCTTTTGGACGTGGGAGCAAAGGGTAACGTCACGGCAAAGCAGGTGGAAGAGGCTATCCGCCCCGATACCTGCCTCGTCACCGTCATGTACGCAAACAACGAAATCGGCTCTATTATGCCGATTAAGGAGATAGGAGCGGTTTGCCGCAGCAAGGGCGTTCCGTTCCATACCGACGCCGTTCAGGCGGCAGGACATCTTCCGATAAACGTCGTAGAGCAGAATATCGACATGCTGTCGCTGTCGGCGCACAAGTTCCACGGACCCAAAGGCGTCGGAGTGCTGTACGCTCGCACCGGAATAGTTCTAAGCAATATCATAGAGGGCGGCGCGCAGGAACGCGGTAAGCGCGCAGGCACCGAAAATCTCCCGGCAATAGTCGGTATGGCGCTCGCGCTCGACGACGCATGTGCGCATATGAGCGAAAACGCCGCAAAAGTCACCGCTATGCGTGACAGACTTATCGAGGGACTCGGTAAAGTTCCGCACTCCGCGCTCAACGGCGATCCCGTTAGCCGCCTGCCCGGAAACGTAAGTTTCTGCTTCGAAGGCGTCGAGGGCGAAAGCCTGCTGCTTCTGCTCGATCAGAAGGGTATAAGCGCGTCGTCGGGCTCGGCGTGTACGTCCGGTTCGCTCGACCCCAGCCATGTGCTGCTTGCGATCGGCAGACCGCACGAAGTCGCGCACGGCTCGCTCCGCCTGTCCATAAGTGAGGACAACACCATGGAGCAGGTCGAGTATATGATTAAAGTTATTCCCGAAATTGTGGAATATCTGCGCGCAATGTCGCCGCTGTGGCTGGATAAAGTAAGCGGCAAAAAGAAATTCGTATTGTGAGGTTAAAATTATGGCATTATACAGCGAAAAAGTAATGGATCATTTCCTTCATCCCAGAAACGTCGGTTCGATCGAAAACGCCGACGGCGTGGGCGAAGTAGGTAACGCCAAATGCGGCGATATAATGAAAATCTTCCTTAAAATAGACAAAGAAACGCAGGTAATCACCGACGTCAAATTCGAAACGTTCGGTTGCGGCAGCGCAATCGCTTCCAGTTCCATGGCAACCGAAATGATTAAGGGTAAGCCGCTTAGCGAGGCTCTCGCTCTTTCCAACAAAGCGGTCGCCGAGGCTCTCGACGGACTTCCCGCGCACAAAATGCACTGCTCGGTGCTTGCCGAAGAAGCGATAAAAGCAGCTGTCAAGGACTACTACGACAAGAACGGCATCGAATACGATAAAGAAAAGTTCGCGGACTGCGGAACGTGCGCGCATTGTCACGTCTGAAAAGGAGTAAACGAAAATGATGGTTTCCACTCGCGGAAGATATGCGCTCCGCGTTATGCTCGACATCGCCGAGCACGGCTCAAACGGCGAAAACGTTCCCATGAAAGACATCGCCGAGAGGGAAGATTTGTCGCTTAAATACCTCGAACAAATAGTCCCCGTGCTTACCAAAAACGGCATGATAGAGGGATTTCAGGGCAAAGGCGGAGGTTATCGGCTGACGCGCAAACCGGAGGAGTACACTGCGGAAGAAATTCTGCGCCTTACCGAAGGTTCGCTTGCCCCCGTTTCCTGCGTGGACGGAGTCAGCCCGTGCGAGCGCGCCGCGAAATGCAAAACTCTGCCCATGTGGGAAGAACTCGACGACGTCGTCAACACCTATCTGTCCGCTATTACTCTATCCGACCTTCTTTCGGGCGATAAATGGCGTAAATAAGGCGTATAAACGCAGCCCGTTAATTTTTGCGCACGGACTTTATCTCTTTCGAAATCGCCTTAAATAAAGCCGCTAAACTCAAATTAAATCAAACGCAAAAAAATCTCGCAGAAAACGCGGGATTTTTTGTTTTAAATGGGAAGAATATTTTTTTAATTTGTGTCGACGAAAAATGAATATTATAACTTGCAAATTGTGTAAAAGCGTGCTATAATTATATTAAATAAAAATAAAGGAGTCGGGAATGGAAGAGAAAAAAACGTGTCCCGTATGTGGAGAAATAACCTATTCATATATGGGACATTTCAGAAAAGACGGGTTGTGCCGAAAACACGCGCAAGAGATGAAGGACGGTAAATTGATTAAGTGCGAAAAATGCGGTGAGTGGCACCATGCTGACGAAAAATGTAAAGACATAAAAAAATATAAAGAGTTACCGACGTCGGGATTCGAAAAATGCATTGTTTGCGGAGAACCAACTTCCGGATATGCGTTCTGCAAATCGTGTTTTAAGAAATATACGCCCGCCGAAATGCTCGATATTTTAAACGGCGAAAGAAATCTCGGTAAAGAATCGACCGGAAGTGAGTCTCAGACTGTAAAAAGCGAACAACCGACGGATAAAAAAGAAAATGTTTCCGTTGATTTTGGCGGTAAATCGAAATGCATAGCATGCGGAAAACAAACCGATGGTTTCTTGTTTTGCACCAACTGCTACCATAAATATAAAAATAAACAGTTGTTGTTTCGGATAACCAATTGCACGAATGTCGAACTTCTCGACGAAGACTACGAAGGCAGGTATACTTGCAAAGACGGACATATCGTAAAAAGCAAGTCCGAAAGAGATATAGACAATTATCTTTTCGAACACGGCGTTCCGCATGCATACGAGCGCGAACTTGCTTACGGAGCCACCGAAAAAGAGGTACTGCATCCCGATTTTTATCTGCCAAACTATCTCGGTGACGGCAAACATGTGTATATAGAACATTGGGGTTACAATGAAAATAACATTCAGTACACAAAAACAAAGAAATTTAAGATGCCTATTTATGAAAAACTCGGAATCACGCTTGTGTGCACATACGAAAAAACAGACATGGGTAAAATTGAAACCGTACTCGACAGAAAACTTAACAAAGCATTTATAAAAGAAAATGCGATCAATTACGAAGAATAAGCATTAAAACGCAAAAAAATCTCGCAGACTATGCGGGATTTTTTGTTTGTGCGAGAACGTAAGTTTAATCCGAGCGAGGCGAGGGAAGAGTATCCGTGACAGTGAAGTTTTTAAAAAAGATAAATTCGTCCGGGTGAAGAAAAATTCGTAATTCGGGCAGAATAAGCGGCGCGGAGCGGCATCCGTATGCGATTTTCCGTAAAGATTTGCAGCAGACTGATTTTCCGTAAAGTTTTATGCGGACGTTTTTTCCGGGAATTCCGGCAGAAGAGAAGCGTTTTCCGCGCTTATTTACAGCGGCGTTCGAGAAAGTCTTTAAGCCAGTATTTGGTGTAGGCGTACAGTTCGTCGGGAGCAGCCGCGCTTAAATCGCGGCAATACTTGACGTATTCGAACATCAGTCCCGGCACGAACATATCGATTTCGATTTCCATGAATTCGCGGTTTTTGATGCGCTTGTCCGCGCGTGCGAGTTCGAGCAGTTTGTTGACCGCAAGTCGCGAAAGTCTTTTCGAGGCAAGCAGAAAATCGTTGGACTTGCACAGCATGCGGTAGTTCTCGTCGTTTTGCTTGATGTAGGCGAAAAACGAATCGATAAACTTTTCGGGATTGTCGGACGCGATAAGTTCGGCGTTGCTGAAAAAATTGTCCACGAGTTCGTTCTCGTAGTCCTCGGCGACGGCGTAGATGTCGTCGTAGTGCGAATAAAACGTGCCGCGGTTGATGTCGGCGCGCTTAACCAGTTCGCTGACGGTGATTTTACCCAGTTCGTGCTTTTCCGAAAGCATTTCGGCGAACACCGTTTTTATAAGTTTCCGCGTTTTTTGAGAGGATCTGTTTAAATTTTGTACTTTCATTTGCGTCCTTTTTGCACAATTATATCAACAGTGTTGAAATATCGACATTGACGATAAAATTGTGCTTGTGTTTTTTTCATAAATCATTATAATTCAATATTGTTCAAATGTCAACAGTGTCGATAAGTTTGAGCAAAAAAATTTTCAAGGAGAAGGTAAATGAACGTCATCGAAGTCAATCGTTTAACAAAAGATTACGGCTCGGGGCGCGGAGTGTTCGACGTGAGCATCTCGGTGGGCAAAGGCGAAGTGTTCGGCTTTTTGGGACCTAACGGTGCCGGAAAGTCCACGACCATACGGCACCTTATGGGATTTTCCAAGCCCGACAGCGGCGAAACGCTCATTTTCGGCAAGCCGACGTTTAAGAAGTATTACGAAGTGCTGGGTAAAGTCGGCTACATTCCGGGCGAAATCGCTCTTCCGGCAGGACTGACGGGGCACGAATTCATCCGCATGATGCAGGATATGCAGGGCGTTAAAAACGACGCGCAGTTGAAGCGCATGCTGGATATGTTCGAACTGAGCGAAGAAACTCTGCGCGGCGAGACCAAGCGCATGAGTCTGGGCGTAAAGCGTAAACTTGCGGTAGTAACGGCGTTTATGCACGACCCCGAAGTGCTTATACTCGACGAGCCGACAAGCGGACTCGACCCCGTAATGCAGGAGGTTTTCGTGCGTTATGTGCACGAGGAAAAGGACAGAGGCAAAACCATTCTTTTGTCCAGTCATATTTTCTCGGAAATAGACTCGACCTGTGACCGTATCGCTATAATTAAGGACGGCAGAATCGTGGATAACTTCGTCGCCGACGACCTCAAACACGCGTCGAAAAAGTACTACGACGTCACTTTTAAAAGCGAAGAGGACGAGAAAAAGTTCGAAGCCGGCTTAAAGGGCATCGCGTCCGCGACTCTTATAAAAACGGACGGAGCGTCGGCGTCGTTATCCGTCGAGGACGCAGACCTCAACGCGTTTATATCGCTTTTGTCCGACCTCGACCCGGTCGTGTTTTCCAACAGGCGCGAAACGCTTGAGGACTACTTTATGAAGTTCTACAAAGAGGACAAAGATTTCGGAGGTGCGCTTAAATGAACGAAGTGATAAAACTCGAAAACCTCACCAAAGATTACGGTATGGGACGCGGCATTTTCGACGTGAACCTTACGATAAATCAAGGCGAAATGGTGGGCTTCGTCGGCACCAACGGCAGCGGTAAAACCACTACGATAAGAAACATAATGGGCTTTTTGAAGCCGACGAGCGGCTCTGCCGTCGTTCTCGGCAAAGAAGCGTGGACTCATTCGAGCGAGATTGTCAAAAACATCGGCTACGTTCCGGGCGAAATAGCCTTCCCCGATCTTCCCACCGGTATCGACTTTCTCAAATGTCAGGCGGAATTTCTTGGACTTAAAGACATGTCCTACGCCAACGAACTGATAGAGCGGCTGCAACTCGATCCGCGCGCCAACTTAAAACGCATGAGCAAGGGTATGAAGCAGAAAACCGCGCTCGTCGCCGCGCTCATGAACGACTCCCCGATAATTATTCTCGACGAGCCTACGACCGGACTGGATCCGCTGATGCGCGTGACCTTCCTCGACATAATCAAACAGGAGCACGCGAAGGGCAAAACCATTTTCATGAGCAGCCACATGTTCGAGGAAATGGAGGACACTTGCGATAAAGTCGCGCTTATAAACGACGGTTACGTCGTCGACGTCGTGGACATGGAAAGCGGAATAAGACACCGCAAAGACAAACAGTTCAAAATAGAATTCCTCTCGCACGACGACTTCGTTCGTTTCCCGAAAGAGGGCTACAAGATTATAAGAACGCAGGAGCAGTACGATCAGTACACCGTGGATATTCCGTCCGATCGTACCGGCGGACTGCTTAAAACGCTTAAAAACTATAACGTAAAGTTCGTTTCCGAGATTTCTTACACGCTCGAGAAACATTTCAGACAAGTATTATCCGAAAAAAAGGAGGCAGAAAAAAATGTTCAGTAAGGCACTATTCAAACAGTCGTGCAAAGCAAACGGCATAATGTGGGCGATCATAACGTTCGCGGTGTGCTTCATGCTCGCGTGCGTCATGCTGATAAGCGGCAGCGGCAATATAGGCGAAACCAAAAACGCCATTCAGGACACGATAGTCAAAAAGGAAATCGAATCGCTCTTCGAAAACCGCGCTATCAAATACTACGATTTTTCCGCCGACAGCCTCGAGTGGTTCGACCGTTCGTACACGACCAACGCAACCGAAACGCTTACCTATCTCGGTTGGCTCGGCAAAATGCCGCAGCGCGAAGAGAGCGATACGGACGAAACTTACGCCGCTAAAATTCAGGCGTGGAACGCGCTTAAACCCGATACCGGAAAGTTCGGTCTTGCCGGAAAAGAATTGGTTACGGCAGTCGAGGCGTGGCAAAATCGGATGCCCACGCTCGAGGGCTGCGGCGGAGATCCCGCGAAGTATACCGAAGCCATAAAGACGTGGCAGGAACAAAGCCCTGCTACCGTAAATAACGCCGTCGCGATCGCGTATAAACGAACCCTCACCGACCTTAACGTTTACGCGGTCGAAAAGGTGGACGCAATGAACGCTCGGGCGCAAGAAGAAAAAGGCAAAGACGCAGTGCTTTTCGACGCTCAGGAATATTCCTCGCTCGTCATGTGCGTGCTTTACCCCGAGGGCGTGGATAAAGTAGACAACTATTATAATGAAATCGCCGGAAAAGGCGAAACCGTACCCGATAGATACGACGTCACGTCGCTTACCGAGCAGATCGCCGCGTCCTTGCAGACCGGAAAAGAAAACACGTTCGTTTCTTCCAAGGAAAGAACGGAATACCGCTTAGACCGCGCCGAAAACCTCTCGTCCGTGTTCCTCGCTTACAATATGACGAGCGACGCTACGGTCGAAACGCTCGTAGGTCAACTCTCGTCCTACGGCGTCGACGCCGAAAAGTACGCGTCGTTCGGCTACGACTACGCGAGCGTCAAGCACATCGGCGTTACCGGAGAGATAACCTATCGCAACCGCGCAGAGTACGAAGAGAACGAAATCGCTAAAAAATATACCGATTCGGAAGGCAAAATAACCGACGTCGTCGCTTACGAAAAGGAAGTCGCCGCAAAAAAAGCGGAACTCGAAAACGAAATAACCGCTTCGCTTTTAAGTTCGCTGCCCGAAGCCGTGTCGTCCGCACTCAAAGAAGTGGGCGAAATGGATCTGTTCGGACTGGTCGTCGGCTCGATATTCTATAAACTCGCAGGCTTGCTGCTGCCCATAATCTATATGATAATGGCGTCCAACAACCTTGTCGCGGGTCAAGTGGACAGCGGCTCGATGGCGTACGTTCTGTCTACGTCCACCAAGCGTAAAACGGTCGTGTTCACGCAGGCGCTCTACCTCATCGGCTCGCTGCTTGCTATGTTCTGCCTCACCGCGATAACCGGCTGCGTGTGCCTCGCTATCCTGCCCGAGGGCATAGGCATGACGTACAGTCAACTTATTCTGCTCAACGTCGGCGCGTTCTGCGTGCTTCTGTGCCTGTCCGGTCTTAACTTCCTCACGTCCTGCGTGTTCGACCGCAGCAAACGTTCGATGGCAATCGGCGGCGGACTGAGCATATTCGCGCTCGTCGCCGCAATGCTCGGACTGTTCGGCAGCCCCGTCATCCCGTCGGTCGTTCGTCTTGCTTCGCTCAACGCGTTCAACTACGTTACCGTAATATCGCTGTTCGACGTCATATCCATACTTGACTGCACGACCGTATTCGTATGGAAATTCGCTATCCTCGCAGTAGCCGGACTTATATGCTACTTGATTGGCGGACTGCGCTTCGAAAAGAAAGATTTGCCGCTGTAATAATGGCTCGGCAGACCGTATAAATGTCGTCAAAAATACCAATGATTATATAAAAGGAGATTAAAAATTATGTTCGATTTTGCAAAACTGTGCAGAGAATACCAAAACCTGTCGCCTGTGGAAAAGGGCGCGATGCTCACCGAAAAAGCGGTTAAAACGTTCGCCGGTCTGTCCCTTCTCGATATAGAAGGACTCGACCCCAAGCAAACGCTCGCCTCGTTCGTTATAGGTTCTGTCGTGTCCGACGGCGTCATCGACGAGCGCGAATACCTGCTTATGTATCCTTCGCTTGTGCGCGCGTTCGGCGACGACTTCGACTTCGCAAGCGTGAAACAGTCGTTCGAGGGCGATAAGGAAGGCAGAAAACTCGTCGGTAAGTATACCGAGGAAATGATGAAAATCATCTCCGCCGTAGACGACGATTTAAGATGCGATATCATCTCGCTCTGCCTGCTCATCGCAACCATAGACGGCAGAATCTCGCTCAAAGAACGCAGATATATCAAAAAACTCATCCGCGCGTAAAAAGACTTTCATTACTTTTACTTCTTTAAAAAAACTCCCTGCCGTAAAAAGCCGGGAGTTTTTTTGTGCGGATAAAAACGAGTCGGGGCGGACGATTAACGCGTATTTATTTGCTTATCGCGTGGTATGCTGAAATTATCGCCGAAGAAAAACTTTTAACGTTTGTTTAGCGGCAGTTTATTTTAATGTTCTACAATATAACGGTAAAAAACCAAGGAGAAAGGCTGTGGGACGCAAGACTTTTGTTTACTCGGACGAACTTAGCGACGATTTCGCTTTGACGAACGGTCGGATAAACAAGAAAAAAATAGGAGCGGATTACAAATACGTTCACAAAAACGTGTTCTGGAAAGTGGGCGCGTTTATCGTTTATCGACTTATCGCGACGCCGATAGCGTTCATAATGATGAAAACTCTGCGCGGCGTAAAAATCAAAAATCGCGCGGCTATCAAAGAATTAAAGCGCAGTAAAACCGGTTTTTTCCTGTACGGCAACCATACTCAGGACTGGGGCGACGCGTTTGCGCCCACGCTTGCGTGCTTTCCGAAGAAAGTACATATCGTGGTGAACGCCGACGCGGTTTCCATTCCTGTTATAGGGCACGTCGCGCATATGGCAGGCGGTATGCCGCTTCCGTCGGATATGGGAGGAATGAAAAATTTCCTGTCGTCGGTTAAAACGCTGTCGGAAAAAGGCGACGTGATAACCGTCTATCCGGAGGCTCATATCTGGCCGTTTTATAACGGAATACGCGAGTTTTCCGACGCGTCGTTTGCTTATCCGATGCGGCTTAATAAGCCCGTGATCGCCTTCACGGTGACTTATCGCCGGCGCAAAGTGTTCAAAAACGCCAAACCGCTCGAAACGGTTACGCTGTCGCAGCCGTTCTATCCCGAAAACTATAAAAACAGAACCGAACTTCGCAACGCCGTTCACGATTTCATGACGCAAACGGTGGAAAAAGAGGGCAGTTACGCCTATCATACCTATATAAAAAAGGAGAAAAACATTGAAAGTAACAGTAGTATGTGACGTATTGGGCGAGGAAAACAACGGTACGACCATCGCCGCAATGAACCTTATACGCTACCTTAAAAAAGCAGGTCACGACGTGCGCGTGCTTTGTCCGGATAAGAGCAAAAAGGATCTCGAGGGATATTTCGTCGTTCCGATGCGCTCGTTCGGCGTGTTCAACGGCTACGTCGAGCGCAACGGAGTGTCGCTTGCCAAAGCCGACGACAAAACGGTGCTGGCGGCAATCGAGGGGGCGGACGTTGTGCACGTCATGCTGCCGTTCACGCTCGGAAAGAAGGCTGTGAAAGTGGCGAAAGAACTCGGTATTCCCGTTTCGACCGGCTTTCATTTTCTTGCCGAAAATCTGTCGTCGCACGTCTTTCTCAAAAATTCCAAACTGACCAACAAATTGGTATACGATTATTTCCATTCGGTGTACAAGGAATGTGACGCCGTGCATTATCCCACGCAGTATCTTCGCGATCTCAACGAGAAAATGTACGGAGCGACCAACGGTTACGTCATCAGCAACGGAGTAAACGACCGTTTTCACCCGATGAAGGTCGATATGCCCGACGACGGACTTATCCGCATAGTCTACACCGGCAGATATTCGCGCGAAAAATCGCATAAAGTGCTTATTGAGGGCGTCGCGAAGTCCAAGTATAAAGACAAAATAAAACTCATTCTCGCAGGAGACGGACCGCTTAAAGAAACACTCGAAAAAGAGGTGAAAGAGTGCGGAATAAACGCCGAACTTAACTTTTTCTCGCGCGACGATATGGTTAAAATTCTCAACAGCGCGTATTTGTATGTGCATGCCGCCGAAATAGAAGCGGAAGGCATAGGCTGTCTCGAAGCAATCGCGTGCGGGCTGGTGCCGATTATATGTAATTCCGACAGAAGCGCCACGAAGTCGTACGCGCTCTGTCCCGAAAGCACGTTCGAAAACGGTAACGCCGACGACCTCGCCGCAAAAATCGACTGGTGGATCGAGCATCCCGATAAAAGAGAGGAGTATTCGCGTAAGTACGCCGAATTCGCCGGCGAGGACCTTCGTCAGGACAATTGCATGAAAAAAATGGAAAAAATGCTGATTGAAACGGCAAAACGGAGTAAAAAATGATAATTTTCGTTCAGATAGCCACGGTTTTCTTCGTCGGAGCGTTGCTCGGCTGGGTAGTGGAACTGTTCTTCCGCAGAATCGTGCATAAAAAATGGATCAACCCCGGCTTTCTCGCAGGACCCTGCCTTCCGCTTTACGGAACGGGTGTTTTAACGCTGTATCTGGTCTGCTCGATAGACTATTCGTTTATCGAAAACGACGCTTTAAGGTATGCGTTCGTCATTCTTCTGATAACCTTTCTGATGACGCTGATCGAGTATATCACGGGACTTGTGTTCATCAAGGGAATGAAAGTCAAGTTGTGGGACTATTCGGACCGAAAGGGCAATATTCAGGGCATAATCTGCCCGCTTTTCACGCTTTTCTGGGGACTTGCCGGAGCGGCTTACTATCTCGGCGTGCATCCGTTTGTGGTAAGCCTCGTGCAGTTTGTCGCGTTGCGCCCCGAATTTTCGTTCTTTACGGGAGCGTGCTTCGGCGTGTTCGTGCTCGACCTGTGCTATTCGTTCCGTGTGGTCGGACGTATACGCAAGTGGGCAAGCGATCACGACGTCGTGGTCAAGATGGAGGAATTCCGTCTGTCCGTCCGCCTGCGCGCCGAAAAATTCAAGCAAAAGCATCACTTCATTTTCTCGCTGCGCGGTAAAAACGGAGTCGAAAACGAACTCGACAGTTATCTCGGCGAGAAAACACCGGACGCAGGCAAGAAAAAACGCGCTAAACGCGGATAGTTACGGCGCCCGGGCGAGCGCAACACGCTTCAATCTTCTTGACAAACAAGCGGCGTAAGTGTATAATTATGTCGTGAAACAGATTTTCGCTCTTTCGGGAGCGGAAAACGCAAACGAAAAAGTTTTTGGAGTGTGGCTATGAAAAATCAATTAGTGCTTGTCGTGGACTTCGGCGGTCAGTACAACCAACTGATCGTGCGCAGAGTGCGTAATCTCGGTGTGTACGCCGAAATGGTCCCGGCAGACATCACGGCGGAAAAAATCCGCGAGAAAAACCCGATCGGCATCATTTTCACCGGCGGACCGGCGAGCGTGTTCGGAGAGGATTCGCCCAAGGTTACCGAGGAAATTTATTCGCTCGGAATTCCGCTGCTCGGCATCTGCTACGGTATGCAACTCATCGCTCATCAACTGGGCGGAGAAGTGGTGCACGCCGACGCAAGCCTCAGAGAATATGGAAAAACCATTGTAAATTATAATAAAAGCGTAATATTCGAGGACGTTCCGACCCCCAATCAGTGCTGGATGAGCCACACCGATCAGGTCAAGCGCGCGCCCAAGGGATTCATCGTCACGGCGTATACTCAGTCGTGCGGAGTCGCCGGCTACGAGTGTCCCGAGCGCAAGATTTACGGCGTTCAGTTCCATCCGGAAGTCGTGCATACGATAAACGGTAACGACATTCTCAAAAACTTCCTCTATAAAGTCTGCGGAGCAAAGGGAGACTGGCACATGTCCGACTTTGCCGAAAAGCAGATTGCGGCTATCCGCGAAAAAGTTGGTAACGGTAAAGTGCTGTGCGGCATGAGCGGAGGAGTGGACAGCGCGGTTGCGGCAACGCTCATTCACAAAGCGGTGGGCGACAACCTCACCTGTATTTTCGTCGATCACGGTCTGCTGCGCAAAAACGAAGCGGACGAAGTCATGCGCGTGTTCAAGGAAGAACGCGGCATGAACCTTATAAAAGCCGACGCGAGCGACCTGTTCTTAAAGCAGTTGCAGGGCGTGCGCGATCCCGAAAAGAAACGTAAAATCATCGGTAAAGCGTTCATCGACGTGTTCGCCGAAGAAGCGAAAAAACTCGGCAAGGTGGACTTCCTCGTTCAGGGAACCATCTACCCCGACGTCATCGAAAGCGGACTGGGCAAAAGCGCGGTTATAAAAAGCCACCACAACGTCGGCGGACTTCCGTCGGTCGTGGACTTCAAAGAGATTATCGAGCCGCTCCGCCTGTTGTTCAAGGATGAAGTGCGCCAACTCGGTCTCGAACTCGGTCTGCCCGAAAACATAGTGTTCCGTCAGCCCTTCCCCGGACCCGGTCTCGCCGTCCGTATTATCGGCAACATCACGCGCGCCAAAATAAGCATTTTGCAGGACGCCGACTGGATCTTCCGCGAGGAAATCGCAAAAGCCGGTCTCGACCGCGAAATCTGGCAGTACTTCGCCGTGCTTACCGGCATGCGTTCCGTGGGCGTCATGGGCGACGAACGCACCTACGACTACACGATCGCTTTGCGCGCCGTCACCAGCGTGGACGGAATGACAGCCGACTGGGCGGATATTCCGCACGACGTGCTGGTTAAAATTTCGTCGCGTATCGTAAACGAGGTCAAGCACGTCAACCGCGTCGTCTACGACATAACGTCCAAGCCCCCGGCAACCATCGAGTGGGAGTGATATAAAGCGGTAATAAACTTATTTCCAAAATTCGTATGGATTTTTCTGAGAAAGAACTCATTTTTCGCCATGCACGTCAAAGTGTGTGGCGATTTTTTATAGGAGAAAAAACATGTCGGATCAAATTAAACCAACGAAAAAATTGAGAATTCCCGGTGAGATAGCCTATCTTACGGCAATCGCAATGCTGTCGTTCGCCGTGGCTATGCTTACGAGCGCAAACTTCGGAATATCGATGATCGTCGCTCCTGCGTATCTGCTCAGCCTGAAAACGGGATTTCTGACTTTCGGTCAAGCAGAATACATAATTCAGGCAGGTGTGTTCGTCGTTCTGTGCATAGTGCTGCGGAGGTTTAAGGTTGTGTACCTCAGTTCGTTCGTAACTTGCCTGATTTACGGCGCGGCGCTCGATTTATGGCGGCTTTTGCCCTGCTTCGACCCTGCGATAACGCCGCCCGGAAGCATGGCTTTATGGCTTCGGATAGTAATGTTCGTTGCAGGAGTGCTATTAACCGCGCTTTCGGTTTCGCTTTTCTTTAAGACGTATTTGTATCCGCAGGTGTACGACTTCTTTTCAAAAGCCGTTTCGAGTAAATACGGCATAAAAATTTCCGTGTTCAAAACGGCTTTCGACTTAACCTGCCTTACTGCAAGCGTGATAATGTCGTATTGCTTTTTCGGCAGGCTCGAAGGCGTCAATTGGGGAACGCTCGTAATGGCGGTCGTCAACGGCACTCTGATCGGCTTGTTCTCGTCCGCCCTCGATAAAATTTGCGACTTCACCCCGATTTTCGGTAAGTTCGCCTTGTTATTCGCCCTCGAAACAAAAGAAACGAAGAAAAAAGAGAATGTAAAAGAGCAAGAGTAGTTTTGACGTTAATGCGAAAAATTTGAGCAAGAACCGCTTTTGACATAAAAAAGCACCTTTCGAAAGTTTTTTCCGAGGTGCTTTTTTACTGTTTTATAATCGAGATTTTATACTGCGATTTTTTGCGGTTTCGGAAACGCGTTAATAGTCCGTTCGACCCAGCAGATAATCGACGCTCACGTCGAACAAATCGGCTATTTCGAGCAGCATATCGAAATCACATTCGCGCTGACCGCATTCCCAGTAGGAAATTTGGCGCACCGAAACGCCCAATTTTTCCGCAAGTTGCGCCCGTGACCACTCTTTTTCGTGCCGCAAATAAGAAATTCTGTCCGAAAACCTACTCATATGTAAAATTTTAGAACAAAATGTTCCAAAATACTTGACATGGAACAAAATGTTCCGTATAATATTATCATACGAACGAACCGACTTTATTCCGATAGAGTCAAGTAAAATGTTCAGGGAGGTAAAAATGGGATTATTCGATTCCATCAGAAAGAAAAAAGAAGAAAAAGAAACGGCAATGCTCGAAGCGTTGGAGAACGAGAAAAAGAGTTTGTACGAAAACATGACCGAAGCGCAGGCTCAGGCGGCTTTTAACAAAGCGTTGAACAAAATCGATGGGTCTGAATTTTCGTCCTTCTCGCTCTATTTGTATTGTTCCGGCAGGGGAGAAGAGGATTTCTCGTTTTATCTGTGGCTTAAATATTCGCCGTTTGCTCCGGAAGGAGTGGATTTATCCGCTTATTGCGAATACGCGCCGAAATTGAAGTACCACAGAGATTTCACACGTTCCGTGCAGGCTATGTTTATTTTCGAGTCGTGTTTGAAATTCGGCATGAAGCGCGATAATAACGAGTATCTTTCCGTCAACTACGACGGCGTGCTGAATTGCGAATATGACGGCGGTCTGGTCGATAACATATGGCGTGAAATTAAAGAAGGCAACCTCGATCCTTTCGGAGATGGCGATTGGATATTCGATAAAGCGCTTTATGAGGGCGACGGTCATGAAAACGGCTACATAGTGAGAAAGAAAATGGACATAATTCTCAGTTGTTTAGACCCCTCGTTTTGCGACAAATTCGGACTGTACGATTGTACCGACCCCGTCAATCAGTTCAAACGCGACGGAAAGTATTTGCCGCTCGAAGAAATGCAGGAACTGTTAGAATCGTGGCAAACCAAAAGAACTACATATTAAGGAGATAAAAAAATGTTACCCGGAAAAGTTTATATCGTAAATCAGGAATCCAGAGCACAGTACAAAGTTTGTTTCGTAGACAATGCGAGCAGAGAGAAAAACGCAGAAATAATCAAGGGCTGCAAACTGGTCAAAATGGAATCGCAGGCAGACGTAAAGGTTTTTCTTACCACGCAGGAATACAGAGCAGATATTTTAATCACGCGGAAGAATTTCCCGTCGGCGTGAAAAAGTCTTTCTTGTCTAAAGCCGTTCTTTTCTTCGGAAGAGAGCGGCTTTTTTGCGGTTTGGCGTTGACTTTACGGGCGATATCCGATATAATGTAGGAGTTGCCCTTTATAGAGGCGCGGAGAGCGGACTTTGCGGTGCTAAAGGGCGGAATAATTTGCTATTTAAGAGGGATTTATGATTAAAACGTACGTTAATAAGCGGTATATTCTGCTGCCGGTAAACAACGACGCACAAACGAGCAAAGTAGAGTTTTACAAGGGTGAGGGTGACGAGAAGAAACTTATTCTGGACCTCGACTGCAAACTTGCAACAAACAAAGTCGATTTTATCGCATGCTACGACGCACGCGAACTGCTCGGCAAAAACGCGTATATCGAGTGCCCGTACGGCGTCGAAATCGGGCAAAGCGACAAAAAAGTGCTGCCCGAAAAGGACGAGTACCGCCCGTTTGCTCACTTCAAGCCTTCGGTCGGCTGGAACAACGACCCGAACGGAATGATCAGGTATGAGGGCGAGTATCACGCGTTCTATCAACTCAATCCGTGCGGAAAAGATTGGGGAAACATGCACTGGGGTCACGCGGTCAGCCGCGACGGATTCGAGTGGGGGGAGCGTGACGTCGCGCTTTTTCCGGACGAGGACGGAACCATGTTTTCGGGCTCGGCGATAGCGGACGAAAACAACGTTTCGGGACTGAAAACGGGCATATGTACCCCCGTTTTGCTGTTCTACACGGCTGCCGGCGGCACGAGCGAACTATCGAAAAACAAGCCGTTCACGCAGAGAATAGCCTGTTCGACAGACGGCGGAAAAACGTTTACAAAACTCGGCGGCAAACCGATAATCGACTGCATTGCGGAAGGAAATCGCGACCCGAAAGTCGTCCGCGCGGAAGAACTCGGCAAATTCTTGCTCGCGCTGTATTTAAGCGGCAACGACTACGCGCTTTTTACGTCGGATAACCTGCTCGACTGGAGCATGTTGCAAAAAATAACCATTGCCGGCGAGAGCGAATGTCCCGATATTTACGCTTTTAAACGCGGCGACAAAACTTACCGCGCGCTTATAGGGGCGTCGGATAAATATATAATCGGCGAGTTTTCGGACGGTAAATTCGTTCCGCTGACCGCCGTTAAACGGCTGTCGTACTCGGAAAAGACGGGTAGCGGTATGCCGCTCTCGTACGCCGCGCAGAGTTTTTTCGGCACGGGCGACCGCGTTATCAGGATGCCCTGGAACAATATCGGCTCGCCGAGTGCGGTCGGTTCGTGCGAACTGGGACTTATGCAGGAAATCACGCTTACGGGCGAGGGCGAAGATATGCGCCTTAACGTTTTCCCTTCGAAGGAAACCTTGTCGGCGTTCGGCGCGGAATTCCGGAAAAGCGTTCCGCCGCAAGAAAAAGTATGCGTTCCGCTCGAAAGAAACGCATACCTTATCAAAATCGAGTGCGATTGTGATGACTTCGAATTGAACGTATTCGGACTTCATATAGATGCCGACGCCGAAAAAGGCGCGCTACGCGTCGGAAAAACCGAAATTCCGCTTCGGAAGGACGAAAAAGCCGACGTTACCGTGATTATCGACCGAGTTTCGACCGAAGTGTACGTCGGCGGCGTGTTCGCGACTATTGCGCACGTTTGCGATTATTCCGTGCCGGAACTTAACTATTTGGCGAAGGGCGAAACGTACTCGCTCACGGTCGGCGCACTGAAAAATATACGCAGCCGAGCGTAAATTATACACCGTCGGGCGTAAAATATCGGATAGGAACATCCGAGCGTAAAAGAAGTACTTTTCCTATAGTGACAAATCCGCGTGGGTGAAGTATAATTATCGTATCTTGCTCGGAGGAAACAACGATGACTGAAAAAGTGGGAATAATAAGGTCGGGCGACGTGTATGCAAACGACGGTCTGTTCGGGTACGCCGCGTGGCCGACGGTTACGAAACTGGCGGATGGCAGACTGTTCGCCGTGTTTTCGGCAGGCAGAATATTGCATGTATGCCCGTTCGGCAAAACGATGGGCTGCTACTCTTACGACGAGGGCAAAACCTGGACTTCGCCGTTCGTAATCGCCGACACGCCCTTTGACGATCGCGACGGAGGAGTCGCGGTCAAAGGGAAGCAGGTACTTGTAACGACGTTTAACAATACGTTCGCTTTTCAGCGCGCCGAAAACGAAAGACGCGCGGACGGATCGATTAAAAATATTATAGAAGATTATATAAAATGCAACCAAAATGCCGATAACTCTCTTGTCGGCTCGTGGATTTACGTCAGCGAGGACGGCGGCAACACGTTCCCGAAACGGTATCGCTTTCCGCTTACCGCGCCGCACGGACCGATAGTTTTGTCCGACGGCAGTTATTTTTTCGTCGGACGCAGTTTTTCCGTTGAGGACCGCTATCTCGAAAACGGCGTGGTCACGGATTATCTCCCGGAAGGGCTGTATTGGTCGCGCTCGACCGACGGCTACGAGTGGACGGAGCCGCGCCTTATTCCGATCGACGCTGAAAACGGCGACCTGTGGTGCGAGCCGCACGCTTTCGAACGCAAGGACGGCGGAATAACCGTAGCGGTGCGCGTTCAGAAGTTCTCGCCCGTCATAGGACCGCTTCGCACATACCTTATAGACGGTTCGGCGGACGGCAGGGAGTGGAACAGTCCGCGCGATCTCGGTTTGCAGGCTTCTCCGCCGCACGTATTAAGACATTCGTCGGGCGCGCTCGTCATGACGGTCGGTCGGCGTGAAAAACCGTACGCGCAGCAGGCTCTTATAAGCCGCGACGACGGTAAAACCTGGAGCAAGCCGCTCGACCTCGAAACGCGCATGTGTTCGGGCGATCACGGCTATCCTTCGAGCGTCGAACTCTCCGACGGCAGCATAATGACAGTGTTCTACCGGCAGGAAAATCCGGGCGAGAAAAACCGCGTTTCCTACGTCGTGTGGAAATTGTCCGAAAACGATCGGACGTAGCGCGTTGGCACCCGGATAATGTAAATAATGCCTCTAAGCGGTGATTGAATATAAAACCAACGAAAAATAAAAAACTCTCCTTATAATAAACGGGAGAGTTTTGCTTTTTTATTCAGAGATAAAGGCTGCGACCAAAGCGGCTTTTGCGTTGCTTAAAAGCGAACCGCGCCTGCAAAAAGCGTGGTCTGCGCGCCCTTGCGATTGCCGTTTTCGAGAGCCGTGCGAACGTTATCCTCGTCAATTTCTTTGCCGTCGAGATAAGCAAGCACCGCTCCGAAAAACGCGTCCCCGGCACCGGTCGTATCGAGAGGCGTAACCTTTTCGCACGGCACGGTCTGCCATTTTCCGTTCAGCATAAACGCGCTTCCGCGGCTTCCGAGCGTAACGATAAGAAGGCTTCCGTCGCGGTATATTTTTCGTGCGGCGACTTCGGGATTTTTCTCACCGGTAAACGCCGCGATTTCGTCCTCGGAAAATTTGAGTATGTCCGCTTGCTCGATAATCGGAGCGTAATATTCTTTCGCGCGCTCCACGCTTTCGTATAAGTCGGCGCGGTAGTTGACGTCGAACGAGAAAATTTTGCCTGCCGCCCTGATTTTTTTAGCCGCTGTACGGGCAAATTCGCGCCCGGCTTTTTCCGACAGCATAAGCGAGCCGAGGTGGACTATATCCGCGTTTCCGAAAGCAGGCGAATCGATTGCCTCGCCGCTTATACGGAAGTCTGCCGTGTCGCCGCGATAGAACGAAAAATCGCGCTCGCCGCCGGTCAGCGTCACGAAAGCAAGCGTGGTGTTCCGCTTGTCGTCAACCTGAATTTCAAGCGAATCCAGACCGGCTTGTTCTGCCCGATCGATTAAAAATCTGCCCACGGCGTCAAAGCCGACCCTGCCGATGAAAGCGACTTTCGCGCCCGACTGTTTCGCGTTCACCGCCACGTTGAACGGAGCGCCGCCCACGCGCGCCTCCATGGCAAGCGCGTCGCCGTTTTCTCGTCCCGTTATGTCCGCAAGCAATTCTCCTATGCATAAAATCATGTCCGTTCTCCTTAATTAAAACGCTGTTGTTTTCGATATTATAGCACATCACTCCGTTTACGGGTAAAAAACGCGCTTTATTTTTTTCTCAGTTGCGACGGAGAGCATCCTTTTCGGCTCTTAATCAGAGCGATAAGCCCTCTCGAGTCGGAAAAGCCGACCTCGTTTGCTATAGCGGTTACCGACAGGTCGGTGTTTTTGAGCAAACTCAACGCTTCGTTCAGGCGCAGTTCGTTCTGATATTCTTTGGGAGTAAAACCGGTGAGCGCATGGAATTGCCTTATAAAATAGAACTTGTCGGTATAAGCCATCGAAGAGAGCGTGTCCAACGTTATTTTTTCTTTGTAATGCTCCATTACGTATTTAATGGCGTCCGTAATGCCGGCGCGCCCGTCGTTTACGTCGCATTCTTGCAAAAGTTCGGTCAGAAGGCTATAAAGAAGCGAAGAAACGAGATATTTATTTTCGTCGCCCGATTGTATCATGGTCGTAATCTGACGGACGGAAGAGGGTAGCGACGGCGGAATAAAATCGGGCATAACGTAGCCGAACTTCGCTTGAAAACTGTCGTAAAATCCCTTGACTTCGGGTCCGTACAAATACGCGAAATACGCCTCGTATGGTATATCGCCGCCGTTTACGACGGTGTGCGCGTCTTCTTGCGAGAAGAACAGAGTGTCCCCTGCGTGCGCTTTATACGATTTGTTTTTGGTTTTTAAAACCACCTCGCCTTTAAGAACTCCGTACAGTCCGTAAGAGTTGTAGCCCGTTCTCGAAACCGAGTGTTTCAAGCCGCCGACGACGTACCCCGACTGCACGACGTTGTATAAAAGAGGGTGGCGATAATAATTGTCCGGGCGTATGGCGAGCGTGGTGCCGGAAAGCAGTTCTACCGTTCTTTTGGTTGTTTTCATTTTCCTTTATTACCTGTAATTGTGTTTAAGTTTGCAATTTTATGTATTGAAACGAAAAGCGGAATTTGCTATAATCTAAATATACTCTATAACCGGAATTATGTCAACAAAAAACGAATTTAAGGAGAGAAAAAATGAAAAAACTGCTTAAAAGCAAGACTTTTCTCGGCGCGGTAACGAGCATTGCGCTTTGCGTCAGCCTTATCGCGGGCGCAACGGTTGCAATCTTTACGAGCGAAGCGGACGTAAACGTCACGGTGACGAGCGCAAAAGTCGGCGTTACGGCAACCGCCGGGAATCTTAAACTATATTCCGCGGACAATATCGACTTAACGACGCTCACCGGAACGGAAAAAGACCGCACGGAGGAGGGAACGTTTATTAACGGCGGCACCGCTCTTCTTACGGGCAATTCTCTTAAACTCGACAGGCTTTCCGCCGGCGACAAAGTGACTTTCAATATCGAAGTCGCAAACGAGAGCAACGTCACTATTAAATACAGAACGCGGCTTGTCGTCAAGGATAGCGGTCTTTTCGAAGCGCTCGAAGTATCCCTCGGCGGCAAAACGGGCGGCTACGAGAGCGACTGGACGGTCATGAGCGACGCAGGGACAATCGATACCATGAATTGCTCGATCGCGCTGCCGATTGCAGCAAACAACGATTATACGGATAAATCGTGCGAAATCAAGTTCATCGTCGAGGCGATTCAGGGCAACGTGGACGAAAACACCGTAAACACTATCGTCGTAAAGTCTGTTTGCGATAAGCCGGTAGCCGGCGGCGAAGTAACGCTGAGCGAAAGCGAGTACGCGGCGCTTAGGCAGGATTACGACTCGGCGAGCAAATATCTTGCGTCCGAAGGCATGAACGTGCAGGTAAGGTTTGACAGTCAGTCGCATACTCTTATCTTCAGCGGCGTATCCGAGGACGGAACGCAAACGAAAGAAGTTAAAATAAAAGTCAACGTCGAACTGCCTTTCGGAACTCATTCTCTAACGGGTAACGGAAACGCAAAGTACGCGGCTTACGATTATGAAAATCTCGCTTATTCGCTTGACGGATCGGCGACGGTCACGGGCAAAAACGGAGTAAATTTAAGCGGAAATTATGCTTTTTCGGCGCAGATTTATCCGCAGTCGCTTGCTGCCGGCAGCGAGGTGGTTTTCTCGGCGGTTTACGCAAACAACTATCAGATCCGTCTGGCACTGCGTGGCGTGGACGAAAGTCATTATCTTATCTTCTCCGACTATAAAGACCGGTCGGGCTTCCTTAACTATAAAGAGCATATCGCGTCTGCGGAGTATAACGCGGAGCAGGGCGTGAATATGGGCGTAATAGTAGTCGGCGGCAGCATGGTAATGCTCGTTGACGGCAACGTCGTTTACAGAAGAACGCTCCCCGAACTTGCTTATACCGAGATGTTTCTTAATACTTACGAGTGCGTCGCGCAAATGAAAAATCTGCAGATCGTATCCGACGAAGCGCAGGTAAAAACCATGTACGATAATGCGCTCGTGGGTTATAAAGAAAAACTCATCGGCGTTACGCTGATAAACACTAAGGACAATATCGACAAGTTTGTCGAAAACTATGACGGAAGCGTGTACGTCAATGGCGCAAATTCAGGCGCAAGAGTAATGGGCGCGCTTTACCAAAGCGGAGTGCCTGTGGGCGGCTACGAATATGCCGTTTCGGGACATTTAAAGGTAACCGATACGAAAACTAAGGACGGCGCGGCAAGCAAAGTCGAATTCCAGATTGCCAAAAATACGCAAAACTTTGTAAAGTTCCACCTTTTCCGTTATCCCACAAACAACAGTCTGTACGCATACCCCACGGTAAACGGAACGGCGTTAAAGCAGAAGATTTGCGAAAATAACACCATGCCGACGGGAACGACATATGAACTCGATTACATATTCGTGTACAGCGGACATGAACTAAAAATGTATTTCAAAGACGGAGTTTATGCCAAAAATTATAAATTTACTTACAGTCTGGAAGCAAATTGGGGCTACACGATGTTCGTAATAGCGATGCGGCAGTATTGCAACGTAACTTTCAGCGGTTTCAAAACCTATTACGGCGACGATTTCGACGCGCTTGTAAATTCTCTTGAAAGCAGCGCTGATGAAGTGAAACTCTCTGCCGAAAAAGACGCGTATGCAGACAAAAGTTGCTTCGAAAGCGGCAATACCGGTACTTATTATAAAAACGAAAGCGCGTACGGTAAAGCGTTTGCTTATAAGGACGGCGCGGCTGTAAACGGAGAATACTGGCTGGTTTCGGGCAGAATGAAGTTCGGAGAATACGCCGCGTGGACGCAGGGCGAACTGTGCGCGTATGCGGACGAAACGCACGCCGTTCGGTATGTGTTCGAGTACACGGGTTCGGCTTATCAGGTCTTTCACGAAATCAAAAACGGCACCGATAACTGGACGGGGTACACGCTGCTAGTAAGGCCTCAGGCGAAAAACGCCGCTACCATGAATTTCACGCTCGTAAATCACGGCGGCAAAACTTCGCTGCTTATAGACGGCTACGTCTATCACACCGCGGAATTCGAATTTTTGAAAAACGCTGCGGCAACCGTAGGCGGCAAGGGAGGTACTTTGATTTTGAAAAACATGACGGCAAACACGGATAAACAACATGTGGAGAAATTTGCAAGCACGATGAAAGATTATACTTACGTTTCGCCTTACGAATCGAGAATCAACGAACTGGCTGAAAAATATAAATCTCCCAAAACAGGCGGCGTGCTTATAATGGGCTCGAGCACCATGGATTATTGGAGCAATTGGCAGACCGACATCGGCGGCAGACTCGGCTACAACGTCGGTATCGGCGGAACGATCGTAGAGGATTGGCTCTACGCTTACGACAAACTCGTAAAACCGTTCAATCCGTCGACTATTCTGATATATCTGGGCGGCAACAATATCAACAACATGGGTCATACCGGAAAATATGCCGAAGGTTTGATGGAACAATTGCTGAACAAAATGCATGCCGATTTCCCCACCGCCAAAATTTACTATATCTATTCCATGGCGGTGCCGAGTTGCTATAAAAACGGCAAATTCAACACCGAGTACGGCGCGTTTATAGAAAAAATGAAAGCGCTCGTGAAAGACACCGATTGGCTCAGCGGTATAGACACGTTCGATCGTTTAACGCAGGACGGCGAGGTGAGAAAAGATCTCTACAGACCCGACGGCATACATCTGAACGAAGACGGCTACAAACTGTTCGCGGAAATAATAAACGCCGCCGTTTTCAACAAATAAAACATCGCCGCGTAATCGTTTCGCGCCAAAAACTCACTAAAATCACCAAAAAAAGGACAGTCCCCCAATGAAATGCCCCCCAAATGTTAGATACTCTTGGGGAATTTCAAGAATATTAAATCAAATCAAACAGCGAGTTCGTAACGTAAAGAGTCCGAAAATTAGTGTTCCCATTAGGGATTGTAAAAAAGCAATTAATTTAATGGGGACACCTGCAAGCGGTAAAAGACTCGAAGTTGTGAAGCTTCGAGTCTTTTGTTATGTCAATTAGCGCGATAAAAAGGAAATTCAATTAAATTTCACAATCTTTATGTCATAAACGTTTGACAAATCAATTTTGCAGTGGTATCCGTGAAAAGCGACCGCATTACGCTTTTGCCGTTCGAAACCGCGTTGGTTAAGTTTAAATGACGTTATCGGGAAAATCGTTTCATTTTTACGAAGAGACTTGCATTTCTGCGGAAGACGTGCTACAATTATAAAAGACGAGCGAAGTGCGGCGATGTAATCGATTGAACGGACGTCGGCTTTGCGCGAAGAATCGCAAGTTCATAAATTGTAAGGAGAAAAAACATGAAAATCATAGGTTACGAAAGGGGCGGAACGCGCGATCCGTGGATATTTTACCGTGACGGATACTTTTATCATTGCTTTTCGCGCGCAGGCGGAATAGCGGTAAGTAAATCGAAGACGTTAGAGGGCTTGGCAACCGCCGAACCGGTCGTCGTATACGTTCCCGAAAGCGGCAAACCGTACAGCAAGGAGTTGTGGGCGCCCGAACTGCACATAATCGACGAGAAATGCTATATTTACGTTGCGTGCGACGACGGTAATAATTGCAATCACCGTATGTACGTTTTGTACAACGACAGCGCCGATCCGCAAGCCGAATACAAATTGAAAGGCAAAATTTTCGACAGAACGGACAAATGGGCGATCGACGGCACGGTGTTAAAGTACGGCGGCAAACTGTACTTTGCCTGGTCGGGCTGGGAAGGCGACATAAACACTATGCAGAACATATACATCGCCGAAATGAGCGACCCGTTCACGATTTGCTCGGACAGAGTGCTTATTTCCACGCCGCAACTCGACTGGGAACTGCACGGCGCAAACGGCACTCTGCATCACCCTTATATAAACGAGGGACCTGTATTTTTGCAGCGCAACGGAAAACTGTACCTTATTTACTCCGCGTCGGGCAGTTGGTGCAACGATTATTGCCTCGGAAGGCTCGATTTTCTCGGCGGAGATATATTAAAGCCCGAAAACTGGGTAAAGGAAAAAACCTGTCAGTTCGCGCGCACGGAGGACATAAAAGGACCGGGGCACTGCTCGTTCTTCGAAAAGGACGGCGTTACGTTCATGGCTTACCACGCGTTCCGCGAGGATGAAAAGTACGGCTGGGGTTCGGCGGACACGCGCGTCCAGCCCATAAAATGGGAAAACGACGTCCCCGTTCTCGGCATACCGGAGTAAAAACGAAAAATGAACGTCGAAGAGATGTCTAAAACTTACCTCGTGCGAAAACTAACAAGCGCGGATACGGACGAGGTTTTTGCTCTGTGCGAAAAAAATCCGCTTTATTACGAATACCGTCCGCCGTTCGTCACGAAAAGCGGAATAGAGGAAGATATGCGCGCGTTGCCGCCCGGAAAGAGTGAGCGAGACAAATATTACGTCGGTTTTTCAGGCGAGAGCGGACTTGTTGCCGTCGCCGACGTTATTGCCGCCTACCCGAACGAACAAACGGCGTTTATCGGCTTTTTCATGACCGCCGCACGCGTTCAGAATAAAGGCGTCGGAAGCGCAATCGTAAACGAACTGTGCGAATTTTTTAAAGACGCAGGATTTTACTCCGTTCGGCTCGGCTATGTGAAAGATAATCCGCAGGCGCGCGCTTTCTGGCTTAAAAACGGCTTCGTTCCGACCGGCGAAGTTTTTGCTCGCCCGGACTGCGTTATTGCCGCGGCAGTCAGACGTTTAAGATAGCGACTGCGCGATAACGGAGGAAAATAGAAAAACGCAGCGAAAAGCAGATGATTCGTTGCGTTTTTTTCGTTCAGTTGCGGCTTTTTTGCCGCTTGGCGATATATTGTTTCGGAGATAGCCCCATTATTTTTTTAAAAACTTTCGAAAAGTATAGGGAGTCGCGGTAGCCGATAAGCGCGGCTATTTCGCCCACGCACGTCATTCCGCGGTCTATAAGAGCGCATGCCGATTGAATCCGAACGGTCGTGACGTACTCGCTTATTCCGACGCCTGCGTTTTTCCGGAACAGGGAGGACAGATATTTTTGGTTGTACGACATGCGTTCGCTTATGAAGGCAAGCGTAAGATCCGGATTTTCGTAGTTGTCGTCGATGAACTTTTTGAGTTTCAGAAAGGATTGTCGCCGCTCGTCGCAGTCGGTTTCGGGTGAACGCAGACGTTCGGAAATTTTGGCGAATGTGTACAAAAGAACGCTTTCCGAAATAAGATCGCTGCTTTCCGTGCCGAACCCGAGTCCGTTAAGCCAGAATTCCTCCGCATCGGCAAAATCGGCGAAATACGGGTTTTGCGGACATATGCCCAGTTTTTCCATAATCATGTTGGCGCGCGTTCCTATAAAACTTATGTACATATAGCGGATGCCTTCGCTGCTTTCAATGCGGTACGGAGTGCCTGCGAAAGTGAAAAACACGTCGCCGCGTGAAAGAGTATACGAAAAGTTCGCGCTTAAAAAAACTCCGTTGCCGTCTAAAACGTAGTGCATTTTGTAAAGCGATTCGGTTTTGGTCTTTCCGATATTGCCGGACTCGGTTTCCAGTACGAAATTGACCGTGTGGATGGACTGATAGTCCTTGTGGTAGGGAACGAACAGGCATACGTTTTGATCGAACATGATTTCACCTCTATGCGTGTATTATAGCATGTCGGCGGCGAAAGTCAATCGAAATCCGACTTTATTCCATATTTTAAGGGAAAAATTCCATTGTGCTACACGAAAAGCAGTGATATAATGTAGCCGTTAAACCCGATGAGGAGGGCATTGAAATGAAAAAGAAAATAAGAATAGGCGTTATGGGCGGCTACCGCGGAATAAGCATGATTCGTTATTGCGAAGCGGCGGAAAACGCGTGTCTTGTTGCCGTATGCGACAAAAATCCGGAAGTGCTGAAAACGGTTAAAGAGAATATCGGCGACGACAACGTGATTTATTACGATAATTTCGACGAGTTTATAAACCACGATATGGATGCGGTCGTGCTTGCAAACTACGCGACCGAACACGCGCCGTTTGCTATTCGTGCGCTCGGGAAGGGACTGCATGTGTTTTCGGAAGTGCTGCCCTGTCAGACCATGAAAGAAGCGGTCGAACTTATCGAGGCAGTCGAAAAGTCGGGACTTGTGTATGCGTACGGCGAAAATTACTGCTATATGAGAGGTCCGTACGAAATGAAAAAACTGTACCGCGAGGGCAGAATCGGCGAACTCGAATACGGCGAATGCGAGTACGTTCACAACTGCGAGCCGTTCTGGCACAGCATAACGTACGGCGAAAAAGATCATTGGCGCAACCGTATGTATTCGACTTTCTATTGCACGCACTCGATAGGTCCGCTGATTCACGCAACCGGACTGCGTCCCGTAAAAGTCACGGGATTCGAAGGCGGTAAAAACGAACGATGTCTGCGTATCGGAAGGAAGAGCGGCTCTTTCGGAATGGAAACGATAACGCTCGATAACGGAGCGATAATAAAAAGTATTCACGGCTCGCTTTACAAGAATTCCGTGTGGTATTCGATGTACGGCAGCAAAGGCAGAATGGAAACCGCGAGAGAATCGGCTCATTGCGACGAGTGGGATCGCCTGTACGTTCAGTCGGACGACTTTTCGGGCGCGTACGGCTCGGAAAAGTACGAAAACTATATTCCCGAAATGCCGAAACTCAAGGGCGCCGACAATTTCGGACACGGCGGCTCGGACTTCTATTCGATGTATAACTTCGTCGAAAAAATTCTCGGAGATTCGAACGCCGACGTCATAGACGTATATGAGGCAATGGATATGTTTTTGCCGGGTATGTTTGCGTTCCGTTCGATTCTTAAAGGCGGCGTACCCGTGGATATCCCCGATCTTCGTAATAAAGAAGTGCGCGAAAAGTGGAGAAACGATACCGCCTGCACCGACCCGCAAGTGGCAGGCGACATGCTTCTTCCCACTAAATTCGGCGGAACTCCCGACATAGACGACGGCGTTTATGAAAATATGAAACGTCTTTGGGATGAGGAATGCGCGTCGAAAGAATCCGAGGGCTATCTTGCCGACGTGCTGAATCAGGGCAAAAAGAAAGAGTAATTCCGGAAATATTAACTGTCGGAAAGAGGGCATGGGGAGTTGACTGTGCGGAGATACGGTGGTATAATAGGAGTGTGAAGCGGCGAAAAGTCGCTCGGAAAAGGAGAAAAGACATGTTATATCAGGCTCACAGGGGAGTGCAGAAAGAATATCCCGAAAACACCATGGCGTCGGTTCGGGCGGCGAAGGAGCAGGGGTATGACGTAATAGAAATCGACCCTGCGGTTACGAAAGACGGCGTGATAGTGCTTATGCACGACGACACGATAAATCGTACGGCGCGAAAGGGCGGACTTGCGCCCGATCGTCCGCTCGACGTCCGCGACGTCACCTTTAAAGAGGCGAACGAGTACGAATACGGCAGTTGGTTCGACCCGAAGTTCGAGGGCGAAAAGTTGCCGACGCTTAAAGAAGTCGTAGGCTATGCCAAAGAAAACGGCATGAGAGTGAAGGTGGATAATCGCTATATGCGCTTTTCGGAAGCGGATCTAAATAACTTTTTCGCAATTTTTTCGTACGGAGCGGACAATATCACGTTCAACTGTCCGTCGCTCGAACTGGCTAAGGAGATTAAAAAGCGTTTCCCGTTATGCTCGATAGGCTTTGACGGCGTGACCGACGAAGAGGAATTGAAGAAAATTACGACCGCGCTCGGCAGCGACGTCGAAATATGGATTCCGATACAGGCTCCGCAGACGGAGTGGTGGCAAAAAGAATTCTTAAACGAAAAGAATGCCGCGCTCGTGGCAAAATACGCAAAACTATGCGTGTTTCTCATTGACAGCGCGGAGGAACTGCGCCGCGTGCTTACGTTTTGCTCGCCGTACGCCATCGAAACGACGGGCGGAGTAAAGCCGGAAAAGCGGTGACGAAAAGAGTATTCTATTATATTAAAAAAGAGAGGCAGTCATCGGACCGCTTCTCTTTTTGTTATTGCGTTATTAAGCCGTTATTTCGTTTCGCGATTGCCGGGCTTATCGAAAAGACCCGCGATTGCCCGAACGACCACTTCGTACATTGCGTCGTAGTCGATGTAGGGATGCTTGTCGAAAACGCACTCGTGGGCGAACGACTGAATGGCGTTCATGGAAAAATGTACTTTCTCGGCGCAATGGTCGGTTTCGACGCCCAGTCCGGTAAGTTTTGCCGTAACGTTACGGGTGACGTGGTTTTCGAGTGCGAGAAAACGGTCGGAAACGTCCTTATCCGAAGCGGTAAGAGAGTGCAGCGTTTCGTGCAACCGCGAGTGGCTGACGTGCTGCTCGATGGTCTTGTTCATAAGGTCGCGGATCAGTTTTTCCGTGTCCACCGGAGCGGACAGCGCGTTTAAGACTTCCATAATGGGGGCGGACACTTCTTTTAAATATATGTCCAGTACGCACAGAAGAATATCGCGCTTGTCGCTGAAATAGCCGTACACGATACCTGTCGAAACGCCGGCAAGTTTGGCTATTTCCGGCGTCGTCGAGCCGAAATACCCCTTTTCGGAAAATAATTCGTAGCCCGCGCGTATGATTTTGTTCTTTTTCTCTATCGCGCGGCTTTGCTTGGGTTGTCTTATCGCAGTTTTCATTTATGCAACCATTGTATACCTTTTTGAAAAAAAAGTCAAGAAAAAAATTTCAAAAACGTGAAAAAAGTTTCGCATTTTGCTTGACAATACGATTTCAAAGTGCTAATATGTATGTGAATATGAAATCTGTTTCACATTAAGTGAGACCAAGGAGGCACTTATGCCCATAGTATTGGCGCCGACCAACGCGCCGCTGAAAATAGTGCGCATCTCGGCAGACGAAAAACTTAAAAAACATCTCGAAAGTCTGGGAATAACCGTAGGCGGAGAGATAAGCGTCGTAAGTTCGAGCGGCGGAACGGTGGTCTGCAAGATAAAAGACGGCAGAGTCGCTCTCGACGGCAACTTGTCGACGAAGATATTCGTCGCGTAATGAAATCGTAAAATCGCAAAAGGAGATACATAGATGAAAAAAACATTGGACACTTTTGTCATCGGAGAAAGCGGAACGGTAGTTTCCGTGGGCGGCGAAGGCAAAATCAAAAGACGTTTATTCGACATGGGGATAACTCCCGGTGCCGAAATACTGCTTCGTAAGCGCGCGCCTCTCGGCGACCCCATCGAAGTGACCGTTCGCGGCTACGAACTGACGCTTCGTAAAACCGAGGCGGTAAACGTAGAAATGGAGGTAAACAAATAATCATGAAAAGATTTGCACTTGCCGGCAACCCTAACTGCGGCAAAACCACTCTTTTTAACAGTCTGACCGGTTCGACCGCACACGTCGGTAACTGGCCGGGCGTCACGGTCGATAAACGTGACGGCGTATACAAAAAATGTGCCGAACCCGTTGCGATAGTAGACCTTCCCGGTATCTATTCGCTGTCGCCGTACACTCCCGAAGAAGTCATCGCGAGAAATTACGTTCTGGACGAAAAACCCGACTGCGTCATCAACATCGTGGACGCAACCAACCTCGAACGTAACCTGTACCTCACCACGCAGATCATGGAAATCGACGTTCCTATGGTCATCGCGCTCAACATGATGGACGCGGTGGAAAAAGCGGGCGACAAAATCGACACGGCGAAACTCGAAAAAGCACTTGGAGTTCCGGTCGTTAAAATTTCCGCTCTTAAAGAAACCGGTCTTAAAGAACTGATGGACAAAGCCTACAACGAAAGCAAGAAGATTCGTAAAGGCGTCACCGTTCTTAAAGAAAGCAATCTCGCTCACGTTATCGGCGACGTTAAAATCGCGCTCGAAGGGCAGAATGTCGAAAATCCCCTGTTCCACGCCGTAAAACTGGTCGAGGGCGACGAAATCGAAGTCAAGATGCACAAAGAAACGGTCGGAATGGTAGAGGCTTTCAAAAAGACCTACAACGACGATGTGTTCGGGGCGGACTTCGAAGCGCTGATTGCAGATCAGAGATATAAGTACATAGCCAAAAACTTTGCTCCCGCGCTCGAACACAAGAGCAAAGACAAATTCAAAATGACCAAGTCCGATAAAGTGGATAAGGTACTCACTCACAAGATTTGGGGTATTCCGATATTCCTCGTAATCCTGTTTCTCGTGTTCCACCTCACGTTCAGCGAAAACCTGTTCTATATGAACGGATTTAACGAAGATCAGGCGTGGATGCCGGGTCTTGACGAAATGTCGCAGTTTTGGGAAAAAGATCCCGACAGCGAAGACGGCTGGGCTTACGAAGTCGAATACGAAGTCGAATACGAAGTCGAATACGAAAAATGGGCTGACGGACAGTTCAAACTGGACGAAAACGGCGAGAAAATCGTAAAAACCGACAAAGACGGCAACCCCGTCTATGCCCTCGACAAAAACGGCGATCGTATTCCGCTCATCGATCCCGACAGCGGCGAAGTAGTTCTCAAAGAGGACAAAAACGGCGAACCTATCGTAAAAACCGATGAAAACGGCAAACCCGTCTATGCGCTTGACGAAGACGGCGAAAAAATTCACGTTCAGGCAGAATCCTACGGTCGCAGATGGCTCGAATGTATCTACGACGGAGCGGTATTCTCCCCGGGCGTCATCGTTAACAACATCTGGAACAACATGATAGTCGGTGAAATACTCGACGGCGGCATCGGCGGCTGGGGCGGTATTCGCGGCGCTATCGAAGACTCCAATATGGCAGACTGGGCAAAAGGACTGCTTAACGACGGTATACTCGAAGGTCTTGCCGCAGTGCTTTCCTTCCTGCCTCCCATCCTCGTACTGTTCCTGTTCTTCTCTATCCTCGAAGACTCCGGATATATGGCGCGTATCGCCTTTATCCTTGACAGAATGTTCCGTAAATTCGGTTTGTCGGGTCGTGCGTTCCTGCCTATGATCATGGGCTTCGGCTGCTCGGTTCCCGCAATGATAAATACGAGAACGCTTGCCGACGAAAAAGAACGTACCGCAACCGTGCGCGTCATCCCGTTCTTCTCGTGCGGTGCTAAACTGCCTATCCTGACTGCAATCGCAGGCGCGATAGTCGCAAACGCACATGCCGGCAATGCGGACGTGATTACTTACAGCATGTACCTGCTCGGTATAGTCGTTGCAATCTGCAGCGTGCTTTTGATGCGTTCTACCACGCTCAAAGGCGAAACACCGCCCTTCATTATGGAACTTCCGGCTTATCACGCTCCGCAGTTTAAGAACCTTATGGCTCACTTGTGGGATAAGACCAAGCACTTCGTAAAGAAAGCGTTCACGATCATTCTGGTTTCCACCATCGTCATTTGGGTACTCACTCACTTCGACTTCTCGTGGCAACTTCTCAGCGATATGCAGATCGACAACAGTATTCTTGCCGGAATAAGTAAACTGGTTCAGCCTCTGTTCACGCCTCTCGGCTTCGGCAGCCAACTCGGCTCGCTCGGTTGGGTATTCGTGCTTGCGGCGGTATCCGGACTTATCGCAAAGGAAAACGTCATCTCCACGTTCGGAGTGCTTGCGGCATGCCTGCTCGGACACGCAATGGCAGAGGACGAATCCGGCGTAACTTACGTCGCGCAGATGATTGCGGACACCGGTATCACCGTTCCTGCGCTGATTTCCTTCATCGCATTCAACATGACCACCATTCCTTGCTTCGCGGCAGTCGCTACCGCAAAAGCCGAATTGCAGGACAAGAAGCGTTATAAATGGACTATTCTGTTCTGGATAGTGACATCCTATCTCGTAGCCGCAATGGTTTACACTATCGGTTCGTGGTGGTGGACCTGCTTCATCTGGGCGGCAGTCGTCGCGCTCGTCGTCGCAGGCGTGATTATGTACAATAAACGCAATGCAAACAAAGGAGCGCAAACGTTATGATGGAATCAGGCTTTATAAGTTCCGTAAACCTTCTTATCGCGGCGGCAAACAATAAAATCGGCGTGTGGGAAATACTGCTTATAATCGCCTGTGCCGCAATAGTGATTTCTTTCGTCGTCGTTTCGATCGTGCGGAAGAAGAAAGGTAAGCCGAGTATAGGTTGCGACGGTTGCTGCGAACACTGCAACGGTTGCTGCCACGGCTCCGCTCCCAAAAAATAATTTGACCGATTGATTGCAAATTATATAAACTCTCTCACGCAAAGAGGCAGGACTTTTTAAGCCCTGCTTTTTTGTTACGTCGGCGTTATTCGGCAAACGGCGGCTGCATAGGGCGGTTGTTCGTGATTTAAAATGAATACTTTTTGAGTGAATTTCGGTTTCGGTTTTCTTTATTCTGTGCTATAATTTTAAACAAATACGGATAGCAATTGTTATGCGCATTTGAAAAAACAGTAAGGAGTAAATTAATGAAAAATCAAATTAACAAGAAAATATCAAAGTTACTGATTGTCTTGTTATCTTTGGTTATCATGAGCATGACTTGCATGCCCTTCGCGGCTTGCCAAAAGGAAAATGCCGAGGAAAGTGTTATGGAAACGATAAAGTTTGATTTAAACGAAAAAGGCGAAAAATTCAAGATTCTTAACGCCACCAACGGCGGACCGTGGTACAAGCGTCACTCGACCGACCAATATCGAAGCAATTTCGAGGCGTATAAAGCGGCGCGTATACCGTATTCGCGCAATCACGACTCCAATTTGTCCGGTTCGACTTACGGCGGACCCTACGCGCACGATATTTCCGCGATTTTCCCGAATTTCGACGCGGACGTAAACGATCCCGCTTCGTACGATTTCGCATGCACGGACGAGTCGATTCTGGCAACGCTGGAAGCAGGAACCGAAACGTATTTCCGTCTCGGTCAGTCGATAGAACATCAGATCAAAAAGCACAATACGATGCCGCCGAAAGATTTTCGGAAATGGGCGGAAATCTGCGAACATATAATTCGTCACTACAACGAAGGCTGGGCGGACGGATACGAACTTAACATAAAATACTGGGAAATATGGAACGAACCCGATCTCGACGGTGACGGCAGCCCCAACAAACGCAACTGGGGCGGTACTAAGGCGCAGTTCTTCGATTTTTACGAAACCGTGGCAAAGCACCTCAAAGAACGGTTCCCGGACCTTAAAATCGGCGGTCCGGCGCTTGCCTGGAACGAGGGGTGGGCGGAAGAGTTTTTACGCACGATGTATATCAGAAAGGTAAAAATCGACTTCTTCTCCTGGCACGTTTACTGCACGTCGCCAAAACCGATGATCGAAAAAGCCGAACGCATCAGAAAACTGCTGGATACTTACGGATACGACAAGACGGAGAGCATTCTCAACGAATGGAACTACATAAAGGGCTGGACGGAAGATTACGTCTATTCGCTTAAATCCATTCACGGAATGAAAGGCGCGGCGTTCACGATGGCGTGCATGTCCGAGGCGCAGGATAGTACCATCGACATGCTCATGTATTACGATACGCGCCCGTCCGCTTTCTGCGGCGCTTTCGATTTTTATTCCTACGAGCCGCTTAAAGGATATTATCCGCTGTATTGGTACGGAATGTTCTACGATATGGATCACGAGGTAAAATGCGCCGCTCGTCCCAAAAACGTCTACACGCTGTGCGGAGCGGACGAAAACGGCAAAACTTTAACCGTTATAACGTACTACACCGACGACGACAGCGCAGGGGATAAGAAAATCTCGGTCGATTTTTCGAGAAACGGAAAATACGAGATATATCTGCTCGACGAGGATCACGACGGCGAACTCGTAAACACGACGAGCGATCTGTCGTTTACCATGCGCAGAAACAGTTGTATCCTTATTAAAGAAATTTAAAGCATATCCAAAAAAAGTCCCGGGGTAAGAGCGGTTGTTACGCCTCTCGGGCTTTTTTATGTTTAAAATCGGTTGCGGTACGTCCGGCGACCCGAATTTATGTTAAAAAGAGGGCGCGGTGCGTTTGCGTACGAAAAATCCTACCGTAAAGCGCGAAAACCCTACGAAAAACGGTTGATATTTGCCTCATCTCGGTATATAATTTAGGCATAACGGTGCGGTTTCGCGCCGAACGGAACAAACGGGAGAAAAGTATGAAATACAAGGGCAAAAATCTTCGCGAAATCAGGTTTCCGCTGGGCGGAATAGGAACGGGTTGCGTCAATATCTGCGGTAACGGCAGACTGTGCGACTTCGAGATTTTCGACAGACCCGACAAGGGCGGTTATAACGGCTACACGCATTTTGCCGTAAAGGCAAGTAAGGGCGGTAAAACGTTCGTAAAATCGCTTCAGGGCGACTACGACGGCAGTTTTATGGGCGAATACCGTCGTATTCCTTATGCAGGCTACGGCTTCGGTCCGCCTGCCGAAACCATGGCAGGATTTCCGCATTTTAAGAGCGTTGTGTTCGACGGCGATTTTCCGATGGCGAAGTTGTCGTTTTCGGACGCCGATTTTCCGGGCAGAATAACGCTTACGGCGTTCAATCCGCTTATCCCGTACGACGCGTTTAATTCGGGGCTTCCTGCCGCGTTTTTCGAAGCGGAGTACGAAAACACGTCCGACGAGCCGATAGAGTTTACTGCGGCTTTTTCGGTGCGCAATCCGTTCGCGTCGTCCGTAAACGAGTGCGTCGGGGGCGAATTAAAGGGCGTTCGGCTTATAAACGCCGCGACGAGCGACGTAAACGCGCCCGATTACGGCAATCTCTCGGTCGTTACCGACTGCGAAAACGCCTGCGTGCAGAAGTATTGGTATCGCGGCGGCTGGCAGGACGGAATAGTTACGTTTTTCCGCGAATTCGGGGTTCTCGACCGCCTTTCGGACAGAAACTACGACAGCCCCGGCAGTAACGACTGCTGCTCGGTGTGCGGCACGATAACCGCCGCTCCGCGCGAAAAGAAGAAAATAAGGTTCGTTTTATCATGGTACAGCCCCAACCGCGGCAACTACTGGGAGGACGTCCGCGACGAAAACGGCAGATACGTCACCTGGAAAAACTACTACGCGACGCTGTTCTCGTCCTCGGAAGAAGTCGCCGGGTATTGCCTCGAAAAATTCGGCTTTCTGAAAAAGCAGACCGAAAAATTCGTCCGTTCGGTCAAAAATTCGACGCTCGACGGTTCGGTAAAGGACGCGGCTTTAAGCAACCTTGCCACGCTTCACAGTCCCGTCGTCATGCGGCTCGAGGACGGAGGCTTTTACGGCTGGGAAGGCTCGCTCGAACAGGCAGGCTCGTGCGAGGGAAGTTGTCAACACGTTTGGAACTACGCCTATGCGCTGTGCTTTCTCTTCCCCGATCTCGAACGCTCGATGCGCGACCTCGAAATAAAGTACTGCCTGAGAAAGGACGGCGGGACCGCTTTTCGGATTAAACTGCCGCTGTACCGCAACCCGTGTGACTTCCGCTCGTGCGTGGACGGACATATGGGCACGATTGCAAAAATATACCGCGAATGGAAACTTTCCGGCGACGACGAATGGCTAAAAGGCAAGTGGGAGGCGGTTAAAAAGATGCTCGACTTCGCTTCGTCGCCCGATAATCCCGATTTGTGGGACGAAAATGGAGAGGGTATAATTACCGGCAGACAGCACCACACGCTCGACATGGAATTGTTCGGCGCGAATTCGTGGCTGCAGGGCTTTTATCTGCTCGCGCTTAAAGCCGGAGCGGAAATGGCGGACTATCTCGGCGACGAGACGGCACGCGACAAATACGACTCTCTTTTTAAAAACGGTAAGCGTTTTTTGAACCGCGAACTGTTTGGCGGCGAGTATTTCGTGCAGAAAATAGACCTCAAAGATAAGTCTGTAACCGATAAATTCGGCTGCTCGGACACATATTATAACGATGAATCGGGCGAAATAAAATATCAGATAGGAGAGGGATGCGAAATCGATCAGGCGTGCGCTCAGTGGCACGCTTCCGTTATGGGACTGGGCGAAATATTCGAGCCGGAAAAGACCGTAAGCGCGCTTCGGGCGATAATGAAATACAACTACAAGCCTTCGATGCGCTCGTTCGTCAATCCGTGGCGAGTGTTTGCACTCGGCGACGAATCGGGAACGGTCATGTGCGAATACCCCGATAAAACCCACAGTCCTGCCGTGCCGCTTCCCTATTGTCAGGAGTGCATGACAGGCTTCGAATACGAATTCGCCGCGCTGCTGGCTTTATACGGCATGACCGACGAAAGCAATACGATTGTGAGGGCGGTGCGCGGTCGCTACGACGGAGCAAACCGCAATCCGTTCGGAGAAATAGAGTGCGGCAGCAACTACGCGCGCAGCATGGCAAGTTGGTCGCTCATCCCGGTTTATTCGGGCTTTTACTTCGATATTCCGCATGGGGCGATAGGCTTCAAGCCGCTTCAGGGCGGCGAATTCCGCTGCCCCTGGAGTGCCGGCGGAGCGTACGGAACGTTCGAAAAACGAATAAACGGCGAAATAAGAATCAAAATACTGTTCGGGAAGATAACGCTCGAAAAAATAAAACTGCCGCTCGTAAACGGCGTCGCGTCGATGTCGGTCGACGGAAAGAAAACCTCGTTCGTTTTCGAAAACGGGACGCTTCGTTTTCCTGCTACGGAGATTAAAAGCGGCGTAACCATACGAACGGAAGGCAACGCGCGATAATGCCCGTGCATAATTTATAATAAACGGAGGCGGAATAAACGGACGGAAAACGTGCGGCTCGGCTGCGGCGGAAGCCACGCAAATATTTTTTCGCACGCGGCGTTAAAAACGGTTGACTTAAAAGGCGTAAAACGATAAAATAATAGCGAAATTCAACGGAGTTACACTTATGACGGATAATATAAGACTTGAAAGCGATTCGATAGGAACGCTCGAAATACCCTCTGACGCGTATTACGGCGTTCAGACGCTTCGCGGATACCGCAATTTTAACATAACCGGAACCGGACTCAACCGCTCGTTTATAATGAATATCGTGCGCATTAAAAAGGCTGCCGCGATAATCAACGCCAAAGCCGGACTTCTGGACGAGAAAACCGAAAACGCGATCGTTGCCGCGTGCGACGAAGCGCTTGCCGGCAAACTGGATGCGGGCTTTATAACCGACGCGATTCAGGGCGGAGCAGGCACCACCGCAAACATGAACGTCAACGAAGTCATCGCCAACCGCGCTACCGAATTGCTCGGCGGCAAAAAAGGCGAATATCTGTGCCACCCCAACGACCACGTCAACTGTTCGCAGTCCACCAACGACGTCATCCCCACCGCAGGCAAACTCACGGTTATCGAAATGTGCGCCGCGCTTAAAGAAAACGTTGCCGCGCTCGTTGCCGCGCTCGACGCAAAGGCGAAGGAATTCGACGGCATTATAAAAATGGGCAGAACGCAACTCGAGGACGCAGTCCCCATTCGTTTGGGGCAGGAATTCGCGGCGTATTCGTCGTGTATCAGCCGCTGCATGCGCCTTATCGACAAAGCCGAAGCGGAAATGCACTCGTTAAACCTCGGCGGAACGGCTATCGGAACGGCGATCAACGTCAAAAAAACCTATCTTAAAAACATCGTCCCCGAACTTGCGGAAATAACCGGCTACGAACTGACTCAAGCCGACAACCTCATCGACGCGACGCAGAATCTGGACGGATTCGTGTTCGTTTCGGGCGCGCTCAAAACGCTTGCCGTGTCGCTGTCCAAAATGTGCAACGATCTGCGCCTGCTGTCGAGCGGTCCCAAAACAGGACTGGAAGAAATCGTTTTGCCGGCAATGCAGAACGGCTCGTCCATTATGCCCGGCAAAGTCAACCCCGTTATCCCCGAAGTCGTGACGCAGGTGGCTTTCGCGGTCATCGGCAACGACACCACGATAACGCTTGCCGCCGAAGCCGGACAACTCGAACTCAACGCGTTCGAGCCGGTCGTGTTCTACAAACTGTTCGAGTCGCTGACCTGCATGAAAAACGCGGTAAAAACGCTTACCGTCAACTGCATCGATGGTATTCAGTCCAACCGTCAGCGCTGCGAAGAACTTCTGTACGAAAGCGTCGGAACGGTAACGGCTCTTACGCCCTACCTCGGCTACAAGAAGTCGGCAGACCTTGCCAAAGAGGCACTTAAAAAGAATAAGAGAATCAAGGACCTCGTACGCGAGCAGAAACTTCTGCCCGACGACAAACTGGACGAACTGCTCGATCCGTTTACCATGACGAGTCCCGCGGAAAAAGAATAATGCGAAACAAAACGGCTTTTTTGCTGCCAAAGCGGCGCAAAACGGTCGTTTTTCTTTTGTCCGAGCGGAAAAAGAGGGAGCGGACGATATATCTTTCGATATGACGGTATATCATTTCGGGAACACAGGGCGTTTTAAGGTGAAAAAAAGATAAAAATTTAAATTTGCCGCCTTATTTACTTCCTTTTTGACGGAAGATGTTATATAATATGTAAGGTCGGGGAGATTGGCATTTTCCCGATGAAGTCCGGACAAGCCCCTGGCGAAACACGCAAATAATTCATATTAAGAGGTGTGATTATGAAAAAAATAGACTTAACGCAATACGGAATCACCGGAACCACCGAAGTGGTTTATAATCCGTCCTACGAACTGCTGTTCGAAGAAGAAACCAAACCCGGTCTCGAAGGATTCGAAAAGGGTCAGGTAAGCGAACTGGGCGCCGTAAACGTCATGACCGGTATCTACACCGGACGTTCGCCCAAAGACAAATTCATCGTTATGGACGAAAATTCCAAAGACACCGTCTGGTGGACTTCGGACGAATACAAAAACGACAACCATCCGGCAACTCAGGAAGCATGGGCGGCAGTAAAGGACATCGCGAAGAAAGAACTTTCGAATAAGCGTCTGTTCGTCGTGGATGCGTTCTGCGGAGCAAACAAAGACACTCGCATGGCTATCCGTTTCATAATGGAAGTCGCATGGCAGGCTCACTTCGTCACCAACATGTTCATTAAGCCCACCGAAGAAGAACTCGAAAACTTCAAGCCCGACTTCGTCGTTTACAACGCGTCCAAGGCTAAAGTGGAAAACTACAAGGAACTTGGTCTGAACAGCGAAACCGCGGTTATGTTCAACATCACCAGCCGCGAACAGGTTATCGTCAACACCTGGTACGGCGGAGAAATGAAGAAGGGTATGTTCTCCATGATGAACTACTATCTGCCGCTTAAAGGAATCGCTTCCATGCACTGCTCGGCAAACACCGATATGGAAGGCAAGAACACCGCAATATTCTTCGGACTGAGCGGAACCGGTAAAACCACGCTTTCCACCGATCCTAAGCGTCTGCTCATCGGCGACGACGAACACGGCTGGGACGACAAGGGCGTGTTCAACTTCGAGGGCGGCTGCTACGCAAAGGTCATCAACCTCGACAAAGAATCCGAACCCGACATTTACAACGCAATCAAGCGCAACGCTTTGCTTGAAAACGTCACTCTGGATAAAGACGGCAAAATCGATTTCGCAGACAAGAGCGTAACCGAAAACACCCGTGTTTCCTATCCGATCAACCACATCACGAACATCGTTCGCCCGATTTCCGCAGCGCCCGCGGCAAAGAACGTCATCTTCCTGTCCGCCGACGCATTCGGAGTGCTGCCTCCCGTGTCCATCCTCACG
This sequence comes from uncultured Clostridia bacterium, assembly GCA_934229275.1. Lineage (GTDB taxonomy): Bacteria > Bacillota > Clostridia > Christensenellales > Pumilibacteraceae > Neoclostridium. The sequence goes on from CAKQDN010000004.1 coordinate 45,268, forward strand.
CCCGAGCAGACTCAGTACTACTTCCTGTCCGGCTTCACCGCTAAACTCGCCGGTACCGAACGCGGAATAACCGAACCCACCCCGACTTTCTCGGCTTGCTTCGGTCAGGCGTTCCTCGAACTGCATCCCACCAAGTATGCCGAAGAACTGGTTAAGAAGATGAAGGCGAGCGGAGCAAAGGCATATCTCGTCAACACCGGCTGGAACGGTACCGGCAAGCGTATTTCCATCAAGGATACCCGCGGCATCATCGACGCTATTTTAAGCGGAGCAATCGAATCGGCTCCCACCAAAACCATTCCGTACTTCGATTTCGAAGTTCCGACCGCTCTTCCCGGAGTGGACAGCGCAATCCTCGATCCTCGCGATACCTACAAGGTTGCAGGCGAATGGGAGAAGAAGGCGGAAGACCTCGCAGGCAGATTTATTAAGAATTTCGCCAAGTACGAAGGAAACAAAGCCGGCAAAGCGCTCGTTTCCGCAGGTCCTCACAAAGAATAATCAACCGTTTGTAACGGCAAACGAAAACCTCGTCGCATCGCGCGGCGAGGTTTTTCCGTATAAAATCGTATGCGAAACGAACGGCTATTTACGCGCGCGTGCGTGCGCGCGACTATAATTATACCATAATAATGTGAGCGAGCCTACGCGCATGCGAAATTTATAGAGTATGCACAAAACGGCACTTTTATGCATAAAACATACAAACGGCTTTTTTCGGAACTCTGCGGCGCTAAAAAGTCCACTCTTTTTTTTACTTGAGAGTGCCTAAAAACTTAATTTAAAGTGAAATCAAGGTGAAAGAGTCTTGTTTTTATCGATATATTTGTATCTATTGTTCAAAAAGGGTTAAAAAAGACGTAAAAATCGCCCGATACCGAAAAAATGTATATTTATTCAAAAAATTGTGCAAAAACAGTTGACAAATTTCTGATAAAATAGTAAAATAGGTCAATAATATGATGAGCAAGGGAGGAGTATAATCGAGAGCAGTCCGCAAAAGAGCAAAAAATGAATTGCTTTTCGCCCCGATAGTACGCAAAACCCGTTCGGGTTAATGATGAGAGAACACGCGGAAATAAACGTAACGGAGGCATGTAATGAAAAGAACAAGAGGCTATTTATTGGCAAAACTCCTGTTGGTGATCCTGGCGGTATGCATGATTGCATTCCCTCTCGCCGCATGCGACGGCGACACGACCAATCCGACCGGAGAGAAAAAGACTGCAAGTTACTACTGCATCGTTGACGGAACTGAATACACCGTGTCGCTCGAAGGCACGTCTTTCAGTCTGGAAATCGCCGGAGAAACCAAAACCGGTACTTTCAACCTGCAGGGCAAAACTCTCGTAATCTATCCCGAAGGCGGCGAAGAAATCACCGCTACTTTGGACGGTGACGTGCTAAAACTCACCTACAAGGGAATCGAGTACGAAATGCTCGAAAACAAAATTTTCACCGTAACGTTCGTGCTTAACGGCGGAACCGGCACCGAAACCGCATCCGTCAAAAACGGACAAAAGGTAACCGCACCCGCGGCGCCCACGAAAGACGGCTACGTTTTCGAGGGTTGGTTCACCGACGCCGAACTTATGAAACCTTATAAATTCGACGTAAACGAGCGCGGAAACGTCACTCTTTACGCGAAATTCGTTGAAATAACTGACGAAGAAGTGTATACCGCTACGCTTATGAACGGCGAAGAGAATGTCGGCACGATGCAAACCGTGAACGGCAAACTCGTCAATTTGCCCGTACTCACCGCAGAAGGCAAGAAGTTCGTCGGCTGGTGGGTCAGCGCGGACGGATCAAAAGACAAACTCTCTTATAAATACGAAGCTCAGCAGATCGATCGCGACGTCACGCTGTACGCTATGTGGGACGCCGACGGACTGCTCGTTTCGGCAACCGCAAAGCGTATTTCCTGGACTTCGCTGGGTAACTCCGCGCGTTACTCGATAACCGTCAAAATGCCCGGGGGCGAAGAAATCACCGAAGAAAACTGGACGCAGAACTACTACGATTATGAGATGACCGTTGCCGGCGAATACGAAATCACCGTTTCTTACAGAGATAACACGGCAACCGTTTATTATCGTCATATGTGCCTTGCGGAAGTCAAGAACTTCGAAGTGGAAGGCAACACGCTCAAGTTTGCTCCCGTTGCGAACGCCGAAGGATACAAACTTACCGTAACCTGCGAAAATCCCGATCACGATCACCTTCTGGCAATCGATCTCGGAAATAAAACTTCCTACGATTTTTCTACCTGCGGAATGACCGAAAAAGGTCTTACTTTCGTCGTCGAAGCGTATGCCGACGGCTATGCTTCTTCGTACTCCGAAAAGTATACTCTCGTCCGCACGCTTGCAAAAGTTGAAGGAATTAAGGCAGACGAAAATATCGACGAACTCACCTGGAACGCAGTGGAAAACGCCACTAATTATAACGTAACCATTATAACTTCGAGAGATACCGTCGAATTGACCACCTCTGAAACCAAAGTAGATCTGCGCGCTTATTCCGGAGAAATCCGCGTTACCGTCGTGGCAACCGCAAAGTGCTACAACAGTTCCGAAGAATCGTACATCGATCTTAAAAAGACCAAACTCGCAACTCCGTCCGGTTTTGCGTTCAGCGCGGGAAAGTTCACCTGGAAGCCCGTTGACGGCGCGACCGGATATATAATAAAGATAGGCACCGCAGAGTTCACGTTCGATAGGAATACGTATTCGTACACGCTTACCGACGAGGACTACGCTAAAACCGGCAATGCCGATACGGCTGCCGTAAAAGCGGTCGGAGGAACGATCGGCGGAGAAAGATACGCCGATTCCGACTATACCGAAGAACTCAACTTCGGCGAAGGCGCGCTCGCGCAAACGCTTGCTTACCGTAACGGCAAAGTCATCTGGAACGGCGTTTACGGCGCAACCGCATATTCGGTTAAGATAAACGGCGCTTTGGTTGCGGATAAACAGACTGCGACTTCCGTAAATCTGAAACTCGAAGAAAAAGAAACCACCGTGGAAGTATGCTACTACCGCGGAGATAAGCAGTCGGAATGGAAAACTCTCGCAATTCACGCAAATAAAGTAACCTACGTCACCGGCAAAGAGGACGACGAATACGAATACCTCACCGACGGCGACTCGTACGGTCTGCCCGCAATAACCCGCGTGGGCTACACGTTCTCTTCGTGGCTGCTCGACGGCGAATCCGTGGGAGCAGGAAGTAAATTCACCGGCGGAGAAGACGTCTCTCTGGTCGCTCAGTGGAGAGCCAACAGATACACCGTAACGCTCGATAAGATGCGTGAAGACGCATCCGTTTCCGAAGCGACCAAAACCGTAATTTACGGCGAAAAATACGAACTGCCCAAGGCGGAATGTACCGACCCGTTGTTCGCTTTCGCAGGCTGGTTCACCGAACCTAACGGAAAAGGCATCCAGTACACCGATTACACGGGTACGTCTATCGACAAGTACGTCAGAGCGGGCAACTGCAGACTGTACGCATACTATGCCGAAATATTCGAATTCAAACTCACCAACGGCGAAAAAGAATACGCCGTGCTTAAAGGCGAAGGTATCGACTACGTCAGCGAAGTTAAGGTACCGGGTAAATATAACGGCAAAAACGTCACCGTAATCACGTCGTTTGCCGATTGCAGCAACATTACCCGTCTGTATCTGCCCGATACCGTTACTGCGGTCGAAGTCGGCATGGACGGCGGCTACACGACCGGCTCCGCATTCGCTAACTGCAGAAACCTCGACTGGATCGAGATGTACCACGTCGAAGGCGCAGGCAAAGCAAAATATAAAACCGAAAACGGTATTCTTTATAAGAGATTGCAGGACACCGATACTTACGAACTCGCGTACTATCCCAAGTACCGTGAGGGAGCATATGTAATTCCGTCCTACGTCGTAAATATCCCCGTCAAGGCACTTTATCAGAAGTATAACTTAACCGAACTCACCGTTCCGTCGTCCGTAATCAAAATCGGCGACTCGGCGTTCGCAAGTTGTTCCAAACTGTATAAAATCACCTTTATATCCGACGAAACCGCAAAGGAAATCGCATTCGGAACCGACGTGTTCAAGTCCAATTCCAAACTGGACGAAATCACGCTTCCCGATTCGATTAAAGAATTCTCGCCCACGCTGTTCGACGGCTGCTCCGCGCTTCAGAACGTTTACATTTCGAACAACGCGAAGTATAAGAGCATGAACGGCGTTATCTGCGGAGTAAATCAGGCTTCGGGCGCAGTCGACACCATTCTCTACTTCCCGAAAGGAAGAGACGGCGAATACACCATCCCCGCAGGCATCACCGCAATCGGCGAAGCCGCATTCAAAGGCAACACGAAACTTACCAAACTCACCGTTCCGGGCTATGTAACCTATATCGGAAAAGAAGCGTTCCGCGGTTGCAGCGGTATTCTCGAACTCGAATTCCTGGGTAAAGCAAATGACGAAAGTCTTACTATCGAAGAATATGCGTTCTACGGACTCAGCAAGATAGAAGAACTCACGCTGCCCGAAAACCTTAAAGTAATGAAGCAGTACGCGTTCGGCGGAACCAGCAAACTCAGAACGCTTAACCTCAACATCGTCCGTACGGTCGTGGATTACGCAGAATATTCGTTCCACAATGACGCGTCCACTCACATCGGCTATCTCTATTACATCAACATCGGTAAAGACACGCCCAAGATCGACAACTTCGGAAACGTGCTCGGCGGCAGCAGCCTTAAAGAGGTGAACGTTGACGAAAACAACCAGAGTTACTTCTCGCAGGACGGTGTCCTGTTCAGCAGAACGCTCGGAGAAAACGCCGAAATCGAAATCGCGTACTTCCCCGAAGGTATCGAAGGCGAATACGTCATCCCCGAAACCATCGAAGGTAAAGGCACCATCAAAACCATCGGCGGTAACGTGTTTCTTAACAAAAAACTGATCACTTCTGTCGTTATTCCTAAGAGCGTAACCAAAATCGGCGACAGCGCGTTTAAGGGTTGCAGTCTTCTCGAAACGGTTACGTTTGCAAATGCCGATATGGCACTTGCCGAAGACGGATCCAATGCGCTCGAATTAGGTTCCAATGCGTTCCAGAACTGCACTGTGCTTAAAAACATAACGCTTCCCCAGCGTCTCGTGTTTATCGGCGACTACGCATTCCGTTATTGCCATGCGCTCGAGGAAATCACCATTCCGAAAAACGTCGAAACTCTCGAAGAAACGTATGCTAAGAGCGATTACCCGGCGGAAAAAATCACCAGAAACCGTACTTTTACAAACTGCAATATGCTGCGCGCGATTAACGTTGCGGAAGGCAACAAAAACTACTTCTCGGTTGACGGACTTCTCTATAAGAACAATTACGATAACGACGGCAAAATAACCGGCTCCACGCTGATCATCTGCCCCGGCGGAAAAACCGGCGTCGTCGACATTGATCCGTCGGTCGAAAAAATCGAAGCGCTTGCATTCTACGCAAACGAAAACGTCACCGAAATTACTTTCTCGAAGGGCATCAAAGGCACCGGATTGCTGATCGGCGACGCAGCGTTCAACGCCTGCAAAAAACTGGCAAAACTGTCGCTGCCGCAAGGTCTGCAAGCCATCAACGAAAAAACTTTCTATCAATGCGAATCGCTTGAAGAAGTATTCATCCCCAAAACCGTAACCTTCATCGGCGTCGACGCGTTCAGCAAGTGTACCAATCTGCGTATCGTCAACATCGAGGACGGATATATTTACAAAGAAACCAAAGGTGAAGACGGAGAAGTGACGAAAGAAATCGTCAACTATCTCGAAATCGGTGCCGGTAAGGCTACTAGCGACTATTACGGCAACTATACTTACAACGGCGCTTTTGCAAACTGCCCGGCTCTTGCCGAAATCACCATTCCGAACAGAATGAAAACCGTAGGTCAGTTCGCGTTCGTAAACAGCGGACTTAAAACCGTCAACCTTTCCAAGGATGTCGAAACTCTTGACTTCGGCGCTTTCTACCAGAATACATCGCTTAAAACGGTAAACTTTGCAGAGAACGGATCGCTTAAAACCATAGGCGAGAAGGCATTCTATACAGCAGGCATTAAAGAACTCGTCATCCCCGAAGGAGTAACCGCGGTTAAACACAGCGCATTCTATAGCAATGTCGACCTGGTTAAAGTTACGCTTCCGTCCACGCTTGCCACTATCACCGGCAAAGGTTCGCAGACGTCATCGTCCGACGACAAAACTTATACGTCCAACTTCTACGGATGTACGTCGCTCAAAACGGTTATATTCAACAAGGATAAAGACGGAAACACCGCGCTTACGCAAATAGGCGGTATGATGTTCGGCAATTGTTCGTCGCTGGAAAGCATCGAAATTCCCAAATCGGTTATTACGATAGGCGCTTCCGCATTCAACGGAGCAAAGGCTCTTAAAACGGTCACTTTCGAAGAGGGCAGTAAATTCGAGTCCACCGGCACGCTTGCATTCCAGTATGCCGCGCTCGAAAGCATCAAGTTCCCCAAATCCATTAAAACTATAGGAAACAGCACTTTCAACGAATGTTACAACCTCAAGAAGGTTGAATTCGAAGAAGAAAGCAATCTGTCCTCAATCGGTAACACTGCGTTCAAACTGACAGGACTTACCGAATTCCGCTTCCCCAAGAGCAGCGCTTCGGGCGGTATCTCTCTCGGAACCGCGATCTTCGAAAAATGCACCGCGCTTACCTATGTCTATATGTCCGAATCGGTTACCGACATCGAAGGTGCGTTCAGTAAATGCTCGTCCATAACCACGATGGTTATTTCCGAAAACTCCGAAAACTTCAAAGTTTCCTCCTCCAACGCAAAGATAATCACCAACAAGGACGGTACGGCAATTCGTTACATTCTCGGCACGCTCGACGTTCCCGAGGTGGAACAGAAAGACAAAGACGGTAACGTTATCGTCGGCGAAGACGGAAAACCCGTCACCATGAAGGAATTCACGTTGCCTTCCGACGTCGTCGAAATCGCGCCCAACGCATTCGAAGGTCAGACTAATCTCGAAAGAATAGTTATTCCGGCTTCCGTCCAATCGGTCGGTAAGCGTGCGTTTGCAAACTGCTTCAACCTTAAAGAAGTAATCTTTGCGGAAGGTTGCACTCCCCTTATAGGAGTCGGCGCGTTCAGCGGATGCTATTCGCTCGAAACCGTGAAAATGCCGACCAACCTCAGAGCCAACTCCAAAGGTTATTTCGTCGTCAACGAACAGTTGTTCGACGGCTGCAGAAAACTGAAAAGCGTCACTCTGCCGCAAAACACCACTCACATCGGTCAGGACGGTGGCGGAACGGGCAGCGCGTATACTTTCCGTAACTGCTTTGCTCTCGAAAAAATCACGCTTCCCGATTCGCTTAAGAGTATCGGTAACTCCGCGTTTATAAACGCCGGACTTAAAGAAGTCGTAATTCCTGCAAGCGTCACCACCTTGGCAGGCTCGTATGTGTTCTCGGGTTGCTCGCAACTCGAAAAAGTCACGTTCAAAGACGCAAGCAAACTTACCGCACTCGGTTCGTATACTTTCGACGGCTGCAAGTCGCTTAAAGAAATCGATTTAAGTAAGGCAACCAAACTTACGACGCTGAACACGTATATGTTCCGTAATTGCTCGTCGCTCGAAGAAGTGCTTTTGCCGTCGACTATCAAAACTATAGGATCCAGTTCATCGAGCGGATCGTATGTGTTTGCGAACTGCACGTCGCTTAAAGAAATCGATTTGCCTGCGAGCGTGGAAAAAATAGGCTCGTATACGTTCTATAACACCGGACTTACGTCCATAACCATTCCGGACAAAGTTACCAACCTCGGTTACGGTTCGTCCAGCGCAAGCACGACAACTAAATCGTATATGTTTGCCGACTGCAAAAACCTTAAAACCGTCAACATTTCTTCGGCAAGCAAACTTATTCAACTCGGCGAAGGCGTGTTCCAGAATTGCGTCGAACTCGAAAACATCGAACTGAAAAAGTTCACTACAGTAGGTAACTACGCTTTCGAAAACTGCTCGAAACTCAGAGTGGCAAAATTGGAGGCAATCACGAGTTCCAATATCGGTATCGCGGCGTTCCGCAACTGCAGTTCGCTTGCAGACGTAAAATTGAGCACCAAACTTACCGAACTGAAAGCAAGAGTGTTCCAGAACTGTACTTCTCTTACCGAAATCACTATTCCGGCGAACGTGACCAAAATAGGCAATATGACAACGTCGGCGTCGTCCATTGCAACGTATGACATCGAAGGCGAATCCTACGGTTACACGTTTGCAGGATGCACCAACCTCAAAACCGTTAAGTTCGCGGGCGCAAAATTAACCGCTATCGGTTACAAAGCGTTCTCCGGTTGTACCGCTCTTACCAAACTCGATATTCCCGCTACTTTCCAGGTGCTCGGAAGTTACGCGTTCGAAAACACCGGCATCACCGAATTCAATATCGGAGCGAAGTTTATCTATATGGGCGCAGATCCGTTCTTCGGTTGCAAACTCAAAAAGATAACCTCCGATAATGAGAGTTATGTGGTAGAAGAGGACAACACGGTTTACAACGCGGACAAAACAGTTCTCGTTTATCATCCGAACGGAAAAGACGTCAAATACGACTTCTCCGCAATTACCACCGCCAATGCGCTTGCCGGCGTAACCAACAAAACCGAACTCGTGCTGCCCGAAGGCATGACCGAAATCCCCGAAAAAGCGTTCTACGGCTTTGTGGGTCTTACCAAGATAACTCTGCCGAGTACGATTACCAAAATAGGTAACAACGCATTCTACGGATGCACCGGTCTTAAAGAGATCGTACTGCCCGAAGGATTGACATTCATCGGCGACCGTGCGTTTGCGTACAGCGGTCTGACTTCGATCGTCCTGCCCGCAAAGATCACCACGATGGGCAAAGAAGCCTTCCGCGGAAGCGCACTCGAAAGCGCGGTTGTCAACTTCCCGATGATTGCTACCGGTTCTGTCAATCAGTATAACGGTTATCTCCAGTTCGCGGCACCTAAAAACGCCGAGAAAACCTCGGGTTACAGCGTTTCGTCCATGGCAACCTATATGTTTGCCGATTGCGTAAACCTCAAGAGCGTAACGCTCGGCGGCGGCACAAACTGGATTTCCGAATTCATGTTTATGAACACCCCGGCTCTTACGAGTTTCTCGTTCGAAGGTATTAAGCGTATCGAGAAAAACGCATTCCAGTACGGCGGACTTACCGAAGTCGTTCTGCCCGAAGATTTCAACTATTACGGTGAATACGCATTCAGCGCAAGTGCCTTAAAGAAAATCGTTGTTTTGGGCTACACTTCAAATAGTGTGGGGACAGGAGCGTTCATGGATTGCGCAGAACTTGTCTATGCGGATCTCGGCAAACAGGATCAGGCAGGCAGTAAGATGTTTATGAACTGCACCAAACTCGAAACCGTCAAACTTAGCGATAACCTTGAAAGAACTCTGTTGGATACGTTTACGAACTGTACTTCGATTAAAAAGTTGTATATTTCGTTCAACACCACGTTCTCATATACGTCGTTCAACGGACTTACGGAAGATCAGACCATCTACTTCGTTGGCGGAGACGAAAGAGATTTCGCATCCCTCGAAGTCAAAGGCGATTGGCTCACCGGCTGCAAGGCGCAGATTAAAGTCATTGACGACTACCCTGCAGAGAAAGATGAAACTCCCGCCGGAAACGAGTAATAATAAGAAATACAAGTAAATAGCACCGCCGAAAGGCGAAACTTAGGTGAAAATGTCGGGATTTCGTAAATTGTTTCGAAAAAACAGTTTACGAAATTCCGCATTTGTGCTATAATATTAAAATTATAATCCGCCAATACTATACATGGCGAAGGAGGTATACTATGAACGCAAAACAACTGTTCCAAAAGTACCACAACCGTATGGTTTTCGAAGGAATACTCAAATCCTTCCTCATCGGTCTGCTCGCAGCACTCGCGGCGCTGTTTCTGACATCGCTCGTATGCTGGTTTGCGGGAATCAAAGCCGTATGGCTCTGCGTGGTCGTAACCGTCGTCGCGCTCGTCGCAACGTCGCTTACCCTGTATCTTGTCAAGTATCGCCCCACAACCAGATCGATAGCGCGTCGCGTGGACGAACTCGGACTCGAAGAACGTCTTATCACCATGACCGAACTTGAGGGCGACGATTCGTATATCGCAACCCGTCAGCGTCAGGACGCAATGAATGCGCTGAATAAAGTCAGTGCGGACCTTATCAAAATCGCCGTTTCGGCAACTCTCGTGATAGGTCTCGTTATAGCCGGAGTATGCGCCGCCGGAACCACCACCGTGTACGCACTCTACGACGCCGGCGTCATTAAAAGCGGCGTAAACCTCATTAACCCCTCGACTATCGAAACCGAAAAAACGTATAAAGTCGAATATGTCGCAGGTAAAAACGGCTCGATTTACGGCGAAAGCGTGCAGGTCGTTTACGAAGGCGACGACGCGCAGTCCGTTATGGCAGTACCCGACACCGGATACGTTTTCGTCGGCTGGTCCGACGGCGTTACCGACGCATGGCGCTGCGATCTCGAAGTCAACGGTAAAATCAAAGTTACCGCCAACTTCGTCGAAGAGAGCAAGTACGATCCCGATAACGACGAGGACGTCAATCCCGAACCCGACTCGCTTCCTCTTTTTAACGAAGACAGCGATAAAAAAGATCAGGACGGACCGCCCACGCCCACCACCAAGCCCAACACCGACGGTAGCGGCAAGTACGAGGAAAACAACAAGTATCTCGACGGCGATCACAACTATAAAGACGACCTCGGCGACGCTAAAAACGACGCGAAAGACTCGGTTAACAACAACGGAAACCTCACTCCCGGCGAAGGGGATCTTATAGACGATTATTTCGACGGCATTTCCGACTAATCGGTTCGCACAGGAAAAACAACGCAAAATTATTACAAGGTAGACGATAAATATGATTACAGAAAAGGACATCGAACAATTCAGCAAACAGTGTAACGAAATATTCAAGCAAATATCTCGCGACGTTATCGGACAAAAGGAAGTCGTGGAAAACACGGTTATCGCAATGATCGCAGGCGGAAACGTGCTGCTCGAAGGCGTTCCGGGCGTAGGTAAAACTCGTCTCGTGCGTACCTTGGGCAGAGTATTCGACTTGCCTTTCTCGCGTATACAGTTCACCCCCGACCTTATGCCTGCGGACGTTACCGGTACCAACATCATCGTCAAGGACGAAAACGGAAACTCCGCTTTCCAATTCCAGAAAGGACCGATTTTCTCCAACATTATTCTCGCGGACGAAATCAACCGTGCAACGCCGAAAACGCAGTCTGCTTTGCTCGAAGCCATGCAGGAACACACCGTCACCGTCATGGGCGTGTCGCGTAAACTCGAAGAACCCTTCTTCGTGCTTGCGACGCAGAACCCGATAGAGCAGGACGGTACCTATCCGCTGCCCGAAGCGCAGATGGACCGCTTTATGTTCAAACTGCTCGTTCCCGATCCTTCTCTGGACGAACTCATGCAAATCGTCGATATGACGCAGAAAACCATGGCGGAAGTCGCCGAATGCGTATGCAATAAGGAACAAATCCTTAAAATGCGCGAAACGGCTAATCTCATCCCCGTCGCAACCGACGTTCTCAAATACGCCATGACCATGACCGCCGCAACTCATCCCGACGGCGACTGCGCTACCGAAGCGGCTAAAAAGTATATCAGAGTGGGCGCAAGCCCCCGTGCCGGTCAGGCTCTTATCTCCGCGGCAAAAGTTCTCGCGCTCATCAAAGGAAGATTCAACGTCGCTTATTCCGACATCAACGAACTGGCATACCCCGTTCTGCGCCACAGAATCAAACTCAACTTCGAGGCTGTTGCAGACAGAATTTCCGCCGACAACATTATAAAAATGATAGTGGAAGAGGTAAGCAAAAACTACAAAACCTCGAAATAATCTGTGACAATTCTTTTTACGGAGCAAAATAATGAAAGGTTCTTATCTTAACGACGGCTTTTTCAGTCGTCTCGAAACTTTATCGTTAAACTTAAAAACGAGCCTTTCCGGTTATTTCGGTGGAAAACATCTTGTAAGTACTTACGGTCAGACGGTCGAGTTTGCGGACTTCCGCGAATATCAACTGGGCGACGACATAAGGCGAATCGACTGGAATCTTTACAGCAGATTCGAAAAGTATTTTCTGAAGTTGTTTACGGACGAGAGGCAGATGCAGATTCAGGTTTTTCTGGACTGCTCCGCTTCTATGGGAAACCCGGCAAGCGGCAAAGGCGCGTACGCTCTCGCTACCGCCGCCGCGCTCGGTTTTCTCGCCGTTCATAACATGGATAAGTTGTCGTTCAATCTTATGAAAGGCAATAAATCGGAAAACCCGTTCGGAAACATAATAGGCAAGCAGGCGTTTTTCCGCGCTATCGGACAGATGCAGGACGTAACTTTCGACGACGAAGTCGATATAGACTCGTGCGTTACGAGTTGCACCGACGCAGGCACAGCAAACGGTCTGTCGGTTATAGTTTCGGACTTTTTCACCGACAACTGGAAAAAAGCGGTCGATTACCTGTGCTACAAACGCAGACAGGTAATGCTCGTGCAGGTTCTCTCGCCCGAAGAAATCGACCCCGCTTACGACGGAAGAGTAAACCTCATCGACTCCGAGTCGGTTGACGTCAGCGACAGCAAGAACATGCGTATCCGCATAACGCGCAGTATGCAGGCGGCTTACGCGCAGGCTTTTGCCGATTTCCGCGCAGGCATTGCAGACTATTGCAAAAAACGCAGCGTGGACTTTATTTCCGTTCAGACGGACAAACCGATTGAAAGAGCGTTGTTCGGAGAATTGTTAAAGGCAGGTATCATGGCATGAAAATCTTAACCCCGCTCGGGCTTTTGGGTTTAATCGGCATACTTGTCCTTATTCTCATTTACATCATAAAGCCCAACTATCAGCAAAAGTTCGTTTCCAGTACATTTGTCTGGAAACTCAGTCTTAAATACAAAAAGAAAAGAATCCCCACCAGCAGGCTGCGGGATATATTGCTTATTGCGTGCCAGATTCTCGCAATCACTTGTTGCGCGCTGCTGCTCGCAACTCCCTCGCAGGTTTTGCGTCAGCAACCGCTCGAAGGCGAAGTAGTCGTGATAATCGATGCTTCCGCGAGCATGCGCACCGTTTCCGACGACGAAACGCGTTTTATCCGCGCGGTAAATCAGGCGTCCGAAATGTCCGAGAAAGTGCTGTCGGAGGACGGCACCGTTTCGATTATTCTCGCAAACGATCGCCCTTCGTACATCAGTAAACGCGCTACGAAAGCCGAACTCCCGTCGGTCAGAAGCGCATTCGAGTCGCTCTCGGAAATCGAGATGGGTAATCCGTTAAGTTGCTCGTACGGCGGCGGCGATATAGATGCCGCTATGGAACTGTGCGAGGAAATCGTCGGCGACAACCCCAAAACGCTGGTCTACGTCTACACCGATAAAGAGTACGAAAGTCTGCCCTCTAATGTAAGAGTGCAGGACGTCAAAGCCCCTGCCGAATGGAACGCCGGCATACTTAACGCATACACGAATTTCGAAAGCGGCTACTACACGCTCACCGTCGAACTCGCGTCTTATAACCGCGACGCCTCTCTTGACGTCAAGGTAGTGGTAAACGGAGCAAATAAAAACTCCACCAATCTCAGCGGCTCGACAATCTCTTTCGAAAAAATCGGAGTGAAGTGCGACGATCAGAAAACCACAGTAAAATTCGCAACGCAGTACACCGGCGATAATGACTCGTCCGACGACGATAAACTCTTATACGTTCCCACCGATTACGGCTTCTATTCGTACGAATCCGTGCTCGTCTATCTCGAAGAGGACGGAAACGAACTCGTAGACAACTATGCGGACGACGACAGTTTCAGTATCTACGGCGGTGTCAAGCCCACGCTGAAGGTCATGTACCAAAGTATAAGCGAAGAGGGTAAGAATTCGCAGAACCGTTTCGTTACCAGCGCGCTTCTGGCTCTAAGAAAAATGTATGCCGACACATACAATATCGAAATCGACGAACAGCCCGAGGAAATGAAAGGTTTCGATTTGTACATTTTCGAGCATACTATGCCCGCCGTTCTGCCCGACGACGGCGTCGTGCTGCTGCTCGACCCGTTGACCGCTCCCGAAAGATGCGGTTTCACCGTCCGCGGCGTCCGCGATCTCAATAAAATACCGACCGCGCTCACCGAAGATACGCTCGAAGACGGCAAAAGTCCGCTCTTACGCAACGTAAACATTTCCAATATCGAAGTCACGCGCTATATATCGTTCGGAACGTACGACGGTTATACGCCCATCGCTTCGTGCAACGGCGAACCGATGATACTGCTCAAAAACGAAGTAGACAGCAAAGTATGCGTTGTAGGTTTCAGCGTGCATTACTCCAACGTGCCGATAACGGTTGAATTCCCGTTGCTTTTCAACAATATTTTCAACTACTATATGGCGCCCACCGTAAGCGCGAACGCTTTCGAGGTGTATTCGGAAATCACCTTGAACAGCATGGGTAACCAACTCAACATCAGACGTAATTCCGCCGACGAGGACGAAGGAACCACGTTCTATTCGTTCCCTGCGAAAGTACGTCTGGATACTCCCGGAACCTACACGATTTCGCAGACGGGCTTCATGAACAAAGAAGTGGACGATACCAAAATATACGTTAAATCGCCTGCCGCGGAAAGCAATATTTCGGCGGTAGAGGAAACGGTTTACGATCCGTTCACCGGCTCTGTCAAATACGACTATTTCAAAGACTTAGTGATTTATTTTGCCGCGGCATTGGTTGCGCTGCTCTTCATCGAGTGGATTCTGCAACTGCGCGACAATATGTAAGGAGGCGCGGACTATGTCAAACTGTTCAATAAACTTCGCATATCCGTGGCTGCTGCTCCTACTTATTCCGGCGTTTTTACTGGTTTTCATCCCCTATTTCCGCCTGTCGAAAAAGCACAGACGCAGCAGAAACCGCGTCACTTCCATCGTGCTGCACTGCATCGTTATGGTTCTTGCGACAGCCGTGCTCTCCGGCATGACCTTCAATTACGAAATACCTAACACGAGCAACGAAATCATCCTGCTCGTCGATATGTCCGATTCGCAGGAAAATACTGCCGAAAACCGCGACAAAGCGGTCGAATCGGTGCTGGATTACAGCAAAAACAACAACCTCAAAGTGGGCGTCGTGACGTTCGGACTCAATCAGGTCTACGCCGTTCCGCTTACCACCAAAACCGAAGAAATTTACGACGCGTATATTTCGGCGACTCTCCCCGACGTTTCCGCAACCGATATAGCGTCCGCGCTTAGTTACGCACGCGGCTGTTTCACCAATCCCGGCTCGGCAAAAATAGTGCTTATCACCGACGGTAAACAGACCGACAGAAACGCAGCCGACACGGCTCGTACGCTGTCCGCGCAGGGCACCACCGTGGACGTAATGTACGTTTCTTCGCAGTTCGAAGGATCCGACGTGCAGATTTCGTCGGTAGCGCGCCCCGATTATAACATCAAAAAAGACGCGGAAAGCGCGCTTACAGTCACGGTCTATGCCACCGAACCCGCTTCGAACGCAACCGTTCAGTTGTTCGATAACGGCGAACTCGACGCGGAAAGTCAGATGGAAAACATCGACATCACGAGAGGCGAGCAGACTTTTGTCATGCGTCATACGTTTACGGAAAACGGACTGCACGAAATTCGCGTAAAAGTCACGCTTCCCGGCGGCGATCAGATCAAAGTAAACAGCGAATACGTCAGTTACGTCTTTATCGAGGACTTCAACAAAGTGCTGCTCCTCGAAAGCGTTAAAGGTCAGTCGCAGGATATTATCAATCTTTTAAAAGAAAAGGACAGTCTTTTCTCGTTGACCTGCCTCGACGTTTATTCCGATAAATTGCCTGCAACCGTAGACGAGTTGCGCGCATACGACGAAGTAATTCTCAACAATATTTCCAACGCGGACTTAAACGATCCTGCAAGGAACGAAAATTTACCCGTCGATAAAAACGGCAAGTCGGTGTTCGTCGATATTCTCGAAGAGTACGTTTATAAGTACGGCGGCGGAATGTTCACCGTCGGCGGCGACGAAGAAGACGGTTCCGAACCTCACGCTTACGTCGAATCGGATATGCAGGAAAGTAAATTCCAGGATATGCTGCCGGTAATCGCCATCGATAACTATACGCCTACCATCGGCGTCATGGTAATTATCGACCGTTCCGGTTCTATGGGCGGCGATAAACTCGCGGTTGCCCGTGCAGGAGCAAAGTCCTGCTACGACGCGGTTCGTCTGCAAGCCGACAATACGGGTCTTGCCAGTTACTTCGGCGTCATGACGCTCGACAGCGACTACCGCGCTCTTCTCGACCCCATACCCGTTACCCGCGAGGACGAAATCCTGCGCGCCATAAACAAAGTTCAGATAGCAAACGGCGGAACGTCCTTCCTCGGCGCGATAACCCGCGCGATAACCTCGCTCAAGGGCGTCACCGAAGTGGATAAACGCCACATAATCATCGTTTCCGACGGTTTTATCGACGCGACTCAGGTAGACAAGGTTTGCGAACTGGTCGCAACCGCGCACAAGGAAAGCAACCTTACTCTGTCCGTGGTCGTTCTCGACGACAGCGGAAACACTACCGGTAAAGACAACATGCAGAAGATAGTCGACGCCGGCAAAGACGAAAACGGCAAAGGCGGCGGTACTTGCGTCATTCTCCGCAAAGACCAGTACGAACAACTCACGCTCGAAATGCGTAACGCCGTAACCGCTCGCGAATTGCAGAAAATCACCAAAGACTCGTTCAAACCCATCATCAAAAAGCCCATGTCGCCTGTATTTAACGGCGTCAACGGCGGTCAGGAAGAAGAAAAATCGCGTATGACCGTCAAAATCAACGGTTTTTACGGCGTAAGAAAGCGTCAGAGCGCAGACCTGCTGCTTGCCGGCGACTACGACGTTCCGCTCTATGCGCAATGGACGTACGGCAAAGGTAAAGTAGGAAGTTTCATGTGCGATCTGCAAAAGTCCACGCGTTCCAAGGAATTCATGGAGGACGAAAACGGTAAGCAACTTATCTACAATATCGTCGAAACCCTGATGCCCACCGAGAATATCCGCGTCACTTCGCTCTCGCTTAAAGTTACCGAAGAAAACGTGTACAACAAGTTGTCCGTTTATTATTCCGAACTCAACGAAGGCGACAGAATAATCGCCGAACTCGTAAACGTCAACACGAATAAGTCGGTGTCGCTCAACTCCGAGTCGGCTTATTCCTCCGAAGGCGACGCGTTCGTCACTGCCGCGCTCGACTCCGAATCCGGATTCTCACGCTCGACTTTCGCGGTTAAAAATCCGGGACTTTACAAAATAGTCGCAAAAAGAGTGAACGCAAGCGGCGAAGTAGTGGAACAGGCTGAAAGCGAAGCGTTCAAAGCGTTCGCGTATTCTGCCGAGTACGATATGTCCAAAGACTACAACGACGAAACGCTTCGACAGGAAATGCAGGAAGTCGCAACCAAAGGAAAAGGTCAATTGGTTGTCGATAACGATGACCCGGTCGAAATTTTCGAGCGTATAGTAATATCGTTCCGCCGCGAATTCAACCCGAAGTATCTGTTCATCACGCTCGCGATAGTGCTGTTCCTTGCGGACATCGCCGTTCGTAAGTTCAAATTCAAGTGGCCGCACGAACTCATTCGCGATTACAAAGCAAAAAAGAAGACAAAATAACGCCGTTCGCGTTACTACAAGGCAAACAAGCCGGCACAAGGAGAATAAATGAAATCCGTCAGGAAAATTTTCTTAATACTTACAGCGTGTGCGTTCATTTCGTTGTTTGCGGCGTGCGGAGGCACTCTTGCCGCCCCCGAAGACGTGGACGTCAATCTCGATAACGAACTCACCTGGTCGCCTGTTCAGAACGCTTCCGCTTACACCGTGGAAATCAAAACGGCGGACGGCAGCGACCTCATCGAACTGACCAAAGAGCAAAAACTCGTAAACACTTATACGTTCGATTGGAGAAGAACGCTTGTAGAACTCAGCAACAGCAGCAGATTCGCGCTTGCCGAAGGCGATTATATTATAAGGATAAAAGCACTAGGAAAAACCAAAGGCTCCGGCGACTCCGACTGGTCGGACGACTACGCTTTCCACAAGGACTATGAAACCGGCTGCAAGTACACGCTCATAAACGGCGGCACCGAGTACGAAGTAAATCGCGCCGGAAGAGCGCAGGGCTCCATAGTCATCGAAGACTACTATCGAGGCAGACCCGTCACCCGTATTGCCGATCAGGCGTTCAAAGGTAATTCCAAAATAACGGAAATAACGCTCGGAAACAACGTTACCTACGTCGGTAAGAGCGCGTTTTCGGCTTGCCCGAGACTGGAAAAAGTCGTCCTGCCCGAAAGTCTTACGGAAATAGGAGACAATGCGTTCCAGTCGTGCGCAGCCCTTAAAGAAATAACCATTCCGGCGAGCGTAAAGCATCTGCCGTATTCGGTGTTCGCATACTGCTCGTCGCTATCGAAAGTCAATCTTCCGGAAGGACTCGAATCAATCGGAAACGATGCGTTTTCCGACAGCGGCGCTCTCACCGAAATAACCATTCCCGATTCCGTTACCACAATCGGCTCGAACG
>CAKQDN010000005.1 GCA_934229275.1 uncultured Clostridia bacterium
CCGGCGGCTACGGCAACGTCACGAGCCTTGCCGAGATTTCCGCAACCAACGCAAACTCCGACTCCGTCAAATATTTAAGCGACGGCTTGTTCGTCATGCACAACGCCTACAAAGACCGCGAATTCGTCGCAAACGGCGACAGCGTAATCACTCTGTCGTATAAAACTCCGCAAAAACTGCGCGCGATAATGCTGTATTCGGCGGCAAGATATTCGCTCGCACTCAAACGAATAAACAAAATCACGCTCACGACAACCGATAACCGCGAAATCGTCATGGAAAACGTCGAACTCAACCCCGATTATTACAGTGCGGCGCATAAAACCATGCACTACGGCGGTGCGATTATCGCCGACTTCGACGCCGTAAGCGTTAAAAAAATCACGATAAAGATATTAAGTTCGGATAAACTGGTTCCCGGCGGCGAAATCCGCATATCCGACCTCGTCGTGCTGGGTGAAGTAAACGGCGTGGTTGCGTCCGAGGAGCCTCGATATTCGGGTTATTTCGGACTGTATCCGACCGACGGAATAAAGATGGACGGCAAGCCGCTCGATCCGATATGGCAGAAAACCAAAGCCCGCACGTTCGTCAAAAACGGCATAAGATTCGAAGTCAAAGCCGTCCGTAAGTCGAAGGGCGCGTACTTCCTTATCACCGCGTACGATAAAACGGTCGTACATTCTTCCGGCGACGGAAACACCGAAAAGTCGTACGGACTTCGCCGATTCTATAAAAACACCTGCTGGGGACTTAATCTATACGCCGGCAAAGGCAGTTACTCGTCTGCAAAAGCCGTGTCGGTAAACGTCGACGCATACAGTTATATCGTCAACAACGCCAAGCCCGTAATTATCGCAACGCACGTCGACGGCGATATAAACGGAACGACGCAAAGTTTCACCGTCGAAGCGTACGTTCCGTATGACGTGAGCGGCAGCGGAGCGATAATCGCGGCGGCAAACATAACCTATCGTCACGTCGAAGGAGCGAAAGCCGCGGTCAATACCGGCGATTTCGCGCTAAGCGACGAACTGCTGATTTTTGATTGACAAAACGCGTTCGCTTAAATCGGCTTGACAAAACGGTAAAGTAGTATTATAATTAAACGGTAAAAATTCAGCGGAGGCTGCCATGAAAGCGTGGAAAGCGTTAGGACCCGAAAGCGTCGTGCTTGAACAGTACGAGCCCGAAAAAGTGGGTAAAAACGAAGTTAAAATAAAAATGCTCGCGTCGTCGATCAGCGAAACCGATATTCTCACCTATTCGGGAAAACTCGGAATGAAGCCCTTCCCGATAATTCTCGGACGGCAGGGTGTGGGAATGGTAAGCGAAGTGGGTGAAAACGTCGGCAATTTCAAGCGCGGCGACCGCGTGTACATCCGTCCGCAGGTCTATTGCGGCGAGTGCAGCGAATGTCTTAAAGGCAACGAAGAAAAATGCAAACACGCTAAAGTGCACGGCAAAACGACCGACGGAGTGCTGCGCGACTTCATAGTGGCTCAAAAAAACAACCTCTATAAAATTCCGCCCTATATCGACACGCAGGATGCGTCCATGCTCGAAATGATCGCGCTCGCAAAAAGCGCGGTAAACTCGCTCGACCTTCAGGTTGGCAGTTACGTTGTAATAAGCGGCGCGTCGTGCCTCGGGCTGCTTGCCGCGCAGATGGCTATGTCCGTCCGAGCCGTCCCGATCGTTCTCGATTTCGACGAATACCGCCTTCGCATTGCCGAAAAAGTGGGTGTGTACTATGCTCTCAATATTTCCAACGAAGACGTGTTAAAGCGCATATTCTCGATAACCAGCGGAAAAATGGCGGAAGCAGCCGTCCAGACTCCGCCCGGAGTCGTGGCTTTTCGGCGCCTTCTCGATTACGTCGCCGAAGGAGGCAAAGTGGTGTACACCGCGATCGAAAACACCGGCGGCGATCTCTCCGTCGATATGAGCGCCGTTCTCGATAAAAACGTCACGCTCTCGACGGTAAGCAGTCACGGGCTGAGTATTCCTGCCGCCGTAAACGCGCTTGCCGGCGACAAAATCACCGTTTCGCCCTTTATAACGCGCTGCAACTTCTCCGAAGTGGACGAGTTTTTGAAAAAGTGTGAAAAAGACCCCAACAGATATATGTTTGTTTCGGTTGCATACTGATTGCAAAGAGTTCCTCTCGGTAGTCGGAATTAAATTAACTTAATAATAACTTTAAGCAGACGTAGGAAGAATAAAAACCTTTCGGCGCCTGTTTTTTTGTTGCGTTTTTTCGTTCGTTATCGGCGGTTTGCCGTGTAATTACGCTATCGAAATGCGTTGACGGCGTAATAAATTACACAATCGATATATTATCGTTGCCGGAATTTTCACGAGAGGAAGGCATCCGAACGGTTGTAAATTACGCAATCGCATGCAAATATCGCTATCAGAACGAGTTTCAATCGTTCTGCATTCCGTGAGCAAAAAATGTCGGTGTCGTTGTCCCCCTTCGTAGATTGGAAATCGTCGGCATATTTATGCGAATCCGTGCTTAATGCCAAGTTGTGTGAAAATCGGTGTTTTATAGTGTAAAATCCGAAATTTTTGTTATATTCTACCGTGCGTAGAGCGCACTCTCGCGTTATGAGAACGTGGTCGCAAAATAGTTACTTAACAAATCGGATATGTATAGTTAATTATCTTGACAGTTGTCCGAGTGTTTTGCTAAACTTTAATTGCAAAAACGGAGGGCGGCATTGTGTCGAAAAAGCAGAGAATAATTCATTACGATGACGAATTGAACGACGAGTTTTCGTCGGCGGTCATAACGCCGAAAAAGATCGACGGAAGTTATCGCTACGTCCGTGACGGCTTTTTCGAAAAGTTATATTCGTTTTTCATGTATCGCATTATCGCTCAGCCGTTGTCGTGGTTGTTTCTGAAAATTAAATTCGCACACCGCATCAAAAACAAAAAAGTGCTTCGCGGACAAAAGGGAGCGTATTTCATCTTTGCCAATCACACGAGCGCCGCGGCAGATCCGTTTATTCCAACTATGGTATGTAGTCCGAAAAAAGTGTACGTCGTGGTGCATGCCGCAAACGTATCGATGCCGGTGCTTGGAAAAATCAATCCGTACATAGGTGCGTTACCTCTTCCCGACGGACTGGAAGCATCCAGAAACTTTATGGCGGCAATGAAGAAAAGGGTAGAGCAAAAGCGTGTAATCTGCATCTATCCCGAAGCGCATATCTGGCCGTACTACACGGACATTCGCCCGTTTACCGACGCGTCTTTCCGCTACCCCGTGCAATATTCCACACCCGTCTACTGCTTTACCAACGTCTATAAGGCGCGCAAAAAGTTGTTCACGCCGAAAATAACGACGTATGTGGACGGACCGTTCTATCCGGATAAAATGCTACCCGTTGCCGCGGCGAGAAAGAAACTTCGCGACGAGGTTTATTCGGCGATGAAGCAGCGAAGCAAACTTTCCGACTACGACAAAGTGGTTTACGTTAAAAAATCTGCGAGCGAGGAGAAAGAAAAATGATAAATCTGCTTTTTGCCGGCAACGACAAAGTTTTCGACGGAATACTGACGTGCCTGTTGTCGATATTTCATCGCTCCGAACTGCACGAACCGCTTAACGTCTGCGTTTTAACAATGAACCTTCAACGCGTGAAGCCGGAGTACGTTGCGGTGTCCGACGCGCAAATCGAATTTTTGCAGTCGGTCATGTTGCGTTACGGAAAGGAAAATCGGGTTGCGAAAATAGACGTAACTGACCTTTACGAAAACGAGTTTCATTGCTGCCCCAACGAAAACGCCTATTGCTCGCCGTACACGCTCTTGCGCCTGTTTGCCGATAAAGCGGTAACGGAGGCTGAAAAATTGCTCTATCTCGACGCGGACGTCATGTTTAACCGCGATATATCGCTGCTGTACGACGTGAACGTGGACGGAGTCGAATACGCCGCGGCACGCGACCATTACGGAAAATTTCTCGTCAGTCCGAACTATGTAAACGGCGGAGTCATGCTGTTCAACATGAACGAGGTGAGAAAAACCGGACTTTTGGAAAAGGCTCGCGCGCTCATAAAGAAGAAAAAATTGCCGTTTGCCGATCAAAGCGCGATAATACGCAGCACGACCCGTAAAAAAATGTTGCCGCAGAAGTTCAACGATCAGAAGTTCCTGCACAAAAGCACCGTGGTCAGACATTTCAGCAAAAGACTGTTCTATTTTCCCTATCCGCACACCGACAACATTAAGCAGTGGCATGTGGAAAAGGTGAAAAAAGTGTTTAAGTACACCTGTTTCGACGACGTGTACGAAAAATATTTCTATTTTAAAAACTCATTTGAGGAAAAACAAAATGAAAACCGATTTAATTGAAAAAGACAAAAATACATTGCTCGCCGCAATACCCGTGTTCTATGCGTGCGACGACAATTTTATCGCTTACGCCGCAGTGTCGCTGCGTTCGCTTCTCGATAACTGCGATAAAACGCGCTTCTACGACATCCATTTTCTTGTGACTTCCGTTTCGGAAGAAAATCGGCGCCGTGTTCTGTCGCTTAAAACCGACTACTGCGATATTTCTTTCGACGACGTGACCCCGTATCTCGAAAGACTTACACGCAATCTCCCCGTCAGAGACTATTATTCCAAAACGACTTACTATCGGCTTTTCATTTCCGACATGTTCCCGCAGTTCGATAAAGTGCTGTATATTGATAGCGATACCGTTGTGGAAAAGGATATATCCGTGCTTTTCGATACCGACATCGACGGAATGTACGCAGGTGCCGTACACGAGCGCGTCATGTCGCACAACGAAACGTTCGGCACTTACGTCGAGCAGGTGCTCGGAATAGACAGATATGCTTATTTTAATGCCGGCGTGCTGCTGTTAAACAGTCGCATGTGCCGCGAAAAAGCCGTTCTCAAAAAGTTCGGCGAATTGCTCGGAGTGTACGATTTCGTGGTTACGCAAGACGAAGATTACCTCAATCTGCTATTTAAGGACAGAGTGAAATTGCTTCCCGGCATCTGGAACGCCGAGATATACGACGGTATACCGGCCCCCGAAAGCGAAGTCGCGATATTTCATTATATCATGACGTCCAAGCCGTGGCATTACGAGAATTGCGATTACGCCGACAGATTCCGGGTTTATGCGAAAAAAACCGAGTATTACGAAGAACTGCAACGGCAGGCAAAAAATTATACCGACGCCGAGCGCGAACGTGACAAACTTTGCGGAATCAACCTCGAGCGCCTTGCTCAAAAAGAAATCGAAAGAGAAGACAACTACTTAAAGTCTTTAAGAAGGAAACAGGATGCCGGCAGAGTGGCGGTACTCGAAAAGATAAACGCACTCGAAAAAAGCGGAGTTTTCGACGTGGACGTCGAGGATGATCCGCCCACGAAGCCGCTTCCGGAAAAGGTGGATTACCTTCGCAAAAACTTGTTTGCAAAAATCAAAGCCCGTCATGCGTTCGGAGTGGCTCGCAAATTTCTGCACGGAATGATCAAGCAGGATAAAATCGTTATAAAAGAGATAAAGGGCGCCGAGAATATCCGTTCGGTACCCGGCGGCGCAATACTCACATGCAATCATTTCAACGCATTCGACAGTTTCGCCATTCAACTCGCATACGAAAAGTCCGACACCAAAAAACATAAGTTCTACCGCGTCATAAGAGAAGGTAACTACACAAGTTTCGGCGGATTTTACGGCTATCTTATGCGAAATTGCTACACGCTTCCGCTCGGATCGGATATGAAACACATGAAAATGTTTTCTTCCGCGGTTGACGAGATTCTGCAAAACGACGGATTTGTGCTTGTGTATGCCGAACAGAGTATGTGGTGGAATTATCGCAAGCCCAAACCTTTGAAAAAAGGAGCGTTTCTGATGGCTGCGAAAAATTCCGTTCCGGTCGTTCCGTGTTTCATAACCATGCGAGACACCGATAATCTCGATGAAAACGGCTTTAAGGTGCAGGAATACACCGTGCATATCGGAAAGCCCATATATCCCGATAAAAACTCTACCGTTGCGCAAAACGTAGACCGTATGATGAACGAAAATTTTGTTTCATGGAAAAATATCTACGAAGATTTTTACGGAGTCCCGTTGCGTTACGAAACCGAAAACGCCGATGAAAAAATGATTTCGGAAGGTTAAAATTCGTCGTTTTAGTCCCATAAATCAATCAAAAATCAACAAAAAAAGTACTATGCGTGGCATAGTACTTTTTATATTTACCGCCGATTTAGCATTAAAAAGCATAATTTTTTAAGCGGACGAATAGCGTATAGTAATGCGGCGGAGAAAAGAGAAAATCGATTCGCGTTTAATCGACAAATAGCGGTAAATTTTCCTCTCGTTCGACAGCCGCAATATTATATACTCGGAGTGTAGAAAATGTTTGCGGTCGTAAAGGTCAGAACGTTAGTAAAAACGATAGCGGTTGCGCTGCTCGCGATTGCGCTTATTCCGCTTACAGGAGTCAGCAAATCGTACGAAGTGTACGCAGGAAAAACCGTTCGTAAACTGCCGATATACTGCGTTGACAGAGTAGACAATAAAGTCGCGCTTTCGTTTGACGCCAGTTGGGGCAGCGACAGCACCGAAAAGATTTTGTCCGTGCTCGAAAGTTACGACGCCGTAGCCAACTATTTCGTCGTCAGCCTGTGGGTGGACAAATACCCGGATTTACTCAAAAAACTGCAAGACAGCGGCAGAGTGGAAATAGGCATGCACTCGGCAACTCACCCGCATATGCGAAAACTGTCGAGAGAGGAAGTGCGGCGCGAAATAACGCTCAATATGGCTGCCATCGAAAAGGTTATCGGAAAAAAGCCGACGCTGTTTCGCGCTCCGTTCGGAGAGTACGATAACGCCGTGCTCGAAACTGCGGAAGATCTCGGAATAAAAGTCATTCAGTGGGACGTCGATTCGCTCGACTGGAAAAATCTTTCCGCTTCCGAAATAGCCGCGCGCGTGCTTAAAGGAGTAAAACCCGGCAGTATCGTCTTGATGCACAACGACGGAAAGCATACCGCCGAAGCCCTGCCGCTCATCCTGGAAGGACTGAAAAACAAAAACCTCGAAACGGTGAAAATAAGCGAACTTATTTATGCCGACGATTACGAGATCGACCACACCGGCAAACAAATATCCAAAAAACAAAAGGAGTAAATTATGAACGAATTGCAAGCGAAGAACAACAAAGTGTACCTCATGGGCGAAGCGGAGGAAAAGCCCGCTTTCAGTCACGAACTGTACGACGAAGCGTTTTACGTTTTCAAACTCAGAGTGGAAAGACTAAGCGGTCAGGCGGATATTCTGCCGATAACGGTAAGCGAACGCCTTCTTGCCGACGTCGACGTGGATAAGGGAACGCGGCTCGGAAT
This sequence comes from uncultured Clostridia bacterium, assembly GCA_934229275.1. Taxonomy (GTDB): domain Bacteria; phylum Bacillota; class Clostridia; order Christensenellales; family Pumilibacteraceae; genus Neoclostridium. Next base: position 7,399 of record CAKQDN010000005.1, read on the forward strand.
AATCGGTCAATTCCGCAGTTACAACAAAATGACCGAAGAGAAAAGCAGACTCATGCTCACCGTGTTCGTCCGCGAATTCGTCAGCCCCGAATCGCTCGAAAGTACCCCAAATTACATAGAAATCAACGGTTTCGTGTGTAAACCTCCCGTCTACAGAACGACGCCGTTCGACCGCAAAATTTGCGACGTTCTGCTTGCGGTCAACCGCGGTTACAATAAATCGGACTACATCCCCTGCATAGCCTGGGGCAGGAACGCCATGTTTGCCAAAAATCTGCCGGTCGGAAGCAATTTGCAGGTGTTCGGAAGAGTGCAAAGCCGCATATACAACAAACGGCTCGGCGACAACACGAGCGAAGAGCGCACCGCGTACGAACTTTCGATCAGTAAAATAATAAAAGTCACGCCCGAGTCCGAAAAAGAAATCGCCGCCGTGCAAATCGAATAACGCGGCAAAATAACGAAAAACCTCTCTTTTCACAAAAAAGCGTCTGTCCGCAGTGCTACGAACAAACGCTTTTTGCTTTTAAATAATTATTTTGCTTTGGACTCTGCTGCAGCGTAAGAAAAATCGGCTTTACTTTTCCTGTTGTCGATAGCGTATGACACGACGTTCAGTTTTACGAGAACGGGCAGCGTCACGGCAAACAGAGCAACGTTTATCGCCACCATAATAAGTTGCGGAAGTCTGGTAAGCGTAAAAGCGAAGTAATCGGTCGACGAGTAGTAGTAAGCCCAGATTCCGAAAGTATTCACGCCCAGAGTGCATACGAGAGCCGCCGCGACCGCGCCTATGATGCTGCGAAGAATAAGGTCGGACAGAACGGGCAATTTGCGGAATTTTATGCGCTTGAAAGCCAGTCCGAAGATAAACGCACTCAGCGCGTTGCCGAGAATCAGAATGGGATTGGGCGCGCCGCCGGTCGGGAAAATCCATTGTCCGGTAAGGTCGGAAACGGCAGCGATTGCGCCGCCGAACAGCGGACCGGTGATTGCCGCCGACAGATACCAGCCGAGGTATGAAAGGCTTAATTTCAGCGATTGCGGCAATGCCACGGAAAGGTTGTTGGAAATGATTTTGAGTACTACGGAAAGCGCAACCATTGACGCAATTTCTGCCACGATACGGCCGGGGCTTTTTTTGCGAGAGGGAGTTGCAATTTCCTGTTGACGATCAGATGAAGTCAATGTCGGGCTCCTCCTTGAATATGTAATTGACAATATTATACACCCGATCCGAGCAAAAATCAACTCTTTTCGCCTAACGAAACGTTATACTTTAAAACTGCCTTGTTTTTTTGCGATTAAGGAACGGATAAGCCTCGACTCCGCCGAACGCGAGCGACAAAGCACCGTACGCGAGCATCGAAATTCCGCCTGCCGCTACGACCGCAATAAGGTCGGGCATGAACGAAAACAGACCGCACAGGCTCCTGCACAGCGTCGTCACGGGGAACGCGAGAACGCAGTTAAGCACCGCGTTTTTCATCCGAAAAACGTTAAGCGACGTCTTTTTAGCCGTGTAGTATATGTGCAGAGCGGTCGAAACCACGAGCGACGCGCCTATTCCGAACGCGAAAACGCCTAAGGTGAAACTCTTGCAGAACACCGCGTAAATCACCGCCTGCACGAGATAGCCGATCATCGAGTTCAAAAAACTGCGCATTTCGAGGTCGAGCGAATTCATAAGCGACGACGTTATCGCCTCGAGCGACAGCGGAAGCAGAATCCACGCCGCACGCGAAAGAAATACGCCGCTGGTTGCGTTGTCGTACACGATAACCCCGATTTTTTCTCCGCACGCGGCAAAAAGCGGAATAAAAAGGCACGAAACCACCGTCGAGAAATTTACGGCTGAAACTATCTGCCTGTTCACGCTTTCGAATTTACCGCAGTCCGCGCTCGCTCCGACCGCCGGCACCAGTACGAACGCCAGCGAGCCGATAACCGTCATCGGCACGAACAACAGAGGAAGCGCCATCCCGGAAGCCGCTCCGAACATTTCGTAAGCGGAAGTCTTGTCGAATCCGCTCAGCATAAACAGAAGCGGTGCCGCAACCGACAAAACGGACGAAGCCGCACACGCCGCCGCGCGCGACAAAGTTATGGGCATTTCCGATAAAAACAGCGGTTTTATTTCGCCTTTCGGAGAAGCGAGCCTGCCGCCTCCGGCGAAAAAGAATATCGTTGTCGCCGCCGCGCTTATAAGGCATCCGACAGTCAGCGAAATCGCCGCCGAGTACAGTTTGTTCGCTCCGCATACGAACATAGCGACGCACGCTATTATGCGCGAAATCTGCTCGATGACTTCGACGAGAGCCACGACGAAAAATTTCTGTTTTCCCCAAAGATTGCCGCGGAAAGCACTGTAAACGGCTGAAAAAGTTATCGACGGAGCCAGCATGCACAGTGAAATCGCCGCTTCCGTTCCGATAATCGCGCGAAGTAGCGGGTAAAACGCGAACACCGCCGCGGTGACGGTCAGCCCCGTCGCAAGCCCTATGACGAGAGCCGCGCTCGTAACTGCCGCCGCCTTTTTCCGATCGCCGTTACGAACCGCTTTTGCCACGCGCTTACTCACGACAAGCGGAACTCCGCTGGTTATAAGCGTTAAAAGCGCAAGAAAAACCGACGATGCCACCTGATAGACGCCCATGTTTTCCGCGCCCATTTCTCTCGAAAGGTAAATGCGGAAGAAAAATCCGAGCGTTCGGTCGAGCGCGTTGAAAATCGTAATTATCATAAAACTCGTCAAAAGCGACTTTTTCATAAAACACCTCTTTCGTAGATAAATATGCTTTCCGCTCCGCTTATATGCCGCAAGAGAAAGAGGGAAAAGGGGAGACCCGTTTTTATGTCGCTTTCGTGGAAAAAGAAAAACCGCCGCAAACCGAATCGCGACGATTTTTTTGGTTTTATTTTAGTTTATTCGCAGAGCCGATTATCTCGTGAGATTCTGCGTTCTGTCGGGACCGACGCCCACCATGGAAACGTGGCAGTCTGCCTGTTTTTCGATGAATCTGATATAATTCTTCGCATTTTCGGGCAATTCGTCGAAGGAGCGGCACTTGCTTAAATCCTCGGTCCAGCCGGGCAACTCTTCGTATACGGGCTTGCAGCCTTCGAGAAGAGAAATGTCCACGGGGAAGTCTTTAAGAATTTTGCCGTCTTTTTCGTAAGCGACGCAGATTTTAAGCGTTTCGATTCCGGACAGCGTGTCCAGTTTATTGATGGCAAGAGCGGTAAGTCCGTTTACTCTCACGGCGTATCTTATGATAACCGCGTCAAACCAGCCTGTTCTTCGAGGTCTGCCGGTAACCGTACCGAATTCGCCGCCGACGTTACGGATTCTGTCGCCGATTTCGTCGTTGAGTTCGGTGGGGAAAGGACCTTTGCCCACGCGAGTGATGTACGACTTCGCGACGCCCAGGCAGTTGTTTATAAGCGTCGGTCCGATGCCGGAACCTTCGCAGAAGCCGCCTGCGGTCGGATGCGAACTCGTAACGAAAGGATAGGTGCCGACGTCGATGTCGAGAAGAGTACCCTGCGCGCCTTCGAACAGCACGTTTTTACCTGCCTTAACGGCGTCGTAAATCATAACCGAAGTGTCGGCAACGAACGGCTTCAACTGCTCGGCATAACCCATGTATTCGTCGTAAATCGCCTGAGCGTCCATTTCCTCGCCGCCGTAAACGTACTTTAAGAGTTTGTTCTTGTTTTCGACGTTTTTGAACAGTTTTTCCTTGAAAACTTCGGGCGTGATGAGGTCGATTATACGAATGCCGCTTCTTTCGGCTTTGTCCATGTAGCACGGTCCGATACCGTTTTTGGTAGTACCGATGTCGCCTGCTCCGCGCATTTTTTCGCTGAGCGTGTCGATAGCGATGTGGTAGGGCAGAATAACGTGAGCGCGAGCGTCGATTTTCAGATTTTTAAGACTTACGCCGTTTTGTCTGAGCGTTTCCATTTCTTTAAGGATGACGGGGGGAGCGATGACCGTTCCGTTTCCCACGACGCACACGGTATCGGGATAGAGAATACCGCTGGGGATAAGACGCAGTTTATGAGTTACTCCGTCCGCCACAACGGTATGACCCGCGTTGCTGCCGCCTTGCGCGCGCACCACCATATCCGCCTGCGAAGCGAGAATATCGATGGTTTTGCCTTTACCTTCGTCGCCCCATTGAGCGCCTACCAATGCTGTTACCGACATAATATTTCTCCTTGAAAATTTTATCGTTTCGTGTGCTTTACGGGTAAGAGAAAGTCCTTATCCGTAAAACCACTACCAAGTATACCGCATAAAAACGGCTTTGTCAAGCAATGGTCGGATTTAATTGAAAACACAGGCGTAAACTTTGCTTTTTCCGTCGCGGATCCTGTTGCATACCGCGGCGCGCGTCCCCGAAATTTTAACCAGTCCCACGGGCTTTGCGTCCGCCTCTCGCACGGTTTTGGTAAAAAGCCCTTCCGTTGAGGTTAAGAAAAATCCGTTATCGCCCGAGAGAAGATGCACGAGCCTTGCGCCCGTGTTGATTTCTCCGAACACGCCGGTCGCGTCTTTATATGTAAAAACTTTTTCGTCCGCGCTCTCGTCCGAGAGAGTAAACAGCCTGCCGCCTTCCGAAGAATACAAAAGAGCGTAGTAGGTCTTGCCGTCGAAACACAGTCTGCCGCCGTCAGCCGCTCTTGCGTCCAGATCGATTTTTTTGTTGCGTTCGAGATTTAACCCCAGTTGCATTATAAAATTACCGTCTGCGCTTCCGCACAAAAGAGCGTAACTGCCCTGTCTCGGCACCGCCGAATACAGCGTGTAGCCGTGTTTGCGCTCGATAAGCGTGATTTTCGCCGTTATCGCCGAGAGCGAAAAGTCTGCGTATCCTCCGCCCGACGAAAACTCGGACGAATAGGATAAAAACAACTTGAAAGAGTCGCCTATGCGGTATAAATCGGTCGGAACGACGTCGTATCCGCTTGCCGCGTACCTTTCGACCTTTTCGCCGTTCTCGCCGTAAAAGCGCATTATAAGCCTTTTGCCCGACTCGCCTTCCGACGTGAAAAAGAATGCCGCTCCGTCGTCATAAGCCGTCGCGAACACCGGCTTCTGATCGTCGTACGAGCGCGACGTATATCCCGTCCGATCGCCGAATCCGACGCATTGCACTTGCGTCTTGCCATACGCGTTTACCGCAACAAACACGTTATCGCCGTACGCGCATGCAAGCGTTGCTTTCCCGGACAGTTCCACGGTCGAAAAGGAAGTGGCGTTGTTCGAGCATTTAAGCGCGAATCCTCTCTCGCCGTCGTTGTAAACGGTATAAAATCCGTCCGCGCCGTCCGACGAAAATATTGCGGTTCCGCCTGCCAGTTCTATTTCGTTCGATAAATTCGGGTCGAGCGAAATTTCTTCCTTGCCGTTGTCGTCGCCGGGCACGGTAGTAACGGGGGGAGTGCGGTTGTCCGCTCCTGCGAATACGGGAATGAGAGCCTTTACCGCGACGGCGAAAAACGTGACTAAAACCGCGGTCGTAAGGCACACGAGAATGGTTTTTCTCAGCGATATTTTTTGTTTGTCCATAAAAACACCTCGATGAATATAGTGTAAGCGTGTTTTTTTTAACGCTCGTAACAATTATAAACCGCTTTGCTTCTAAAAAAACGCAAGCGCAAAAACAGACATTTTTTTCTTGCTTTTGCAGAGTATAAACGCAGTAAACGCCGAATACAAATAGCGATGAGAGGTGACTGATGGAAAACTGGTATAATCTCGACGTGAAAAGCACGCTTTCCGAACTGAATTCGCGCAGCGGAGGACTGACTGGCGAACAGGCAGCCGAAAGACTGCAAAAAGTCGGCGAAAACGTATTGAAAACCGAAAAAAAACAGTCGTGGATAATGTTGCTGCTGATGCAGTTTACCGACCTTATGACGCTGCTGTTGATCGGAGCCGCCGCCGTTTCGGGCGTTATCGCCGCCATTACGGGCGACGCGAGCGACCTTGCCGACACGTTCATAATAGTATTCATAATATTTTTAAATGCGATCGTCGGGTTTATTCAGCAGTACCGCGCCGATAAAGCCATCGAAAAATTAAAGCGCATGTCGGAAGGCGAAGCGGTTGTCCTGCGCGACGGAAAAGCGCAAAAAATTGCGTCCCGTCTGCTCGTCCCCGGCGACGTTATCGAACTTAAAGCCGGCGACGTCGTTCCTGCCGACTGCCGCGTTATTCTCTCCGATGACCTGACCACCGACGAGAGTTCGCTCACCGGCGAGAGCGAGGGCGTGAAGAAAACCTCCGCCGTCATAAGCGGAAATCGCGCGGTCGGAGACAGAAAAAACATGGTGTTTTCCTCCTGTCCCGTGTGCTTCGGCAGAGGCAGAGCCGTGGTCGTCGGGACCGGCGAAAATACGCAGATTGGCGAAATAGCAAAATCTTTAAGCCGCGAAAAAGCGCCCAAAAGTCCGCTCGAAAAAAGTCTTGACGTCCTCGGGAAAGTCATTTCGATTTCGGTAATATGCGTCGCCGCGGTCGTGTTCGTCTGCTCGGTAATCGCAAACAAAAGCAGCCTTTTGTCGTCGTTTATGTCCGCCGTCGCAATTGCGGTCGCGGCAATACCCGAGGGTATGCCTGCGGTTGTCACCATAATCATGGCGATGGGCGTTCAGAAAATGAGCAAAGCGCGCGTCGTGATACGCAAACTTCACGCGGTGGAAACGCTGGGCGGTTGCAGTTGCATCTGCTCGGACAAAACCGGAACGCTCACCGAAAACCGTATGCGGCTGGAAAAACTCGTTTTCAGTTCGGGGGAAGCGAACGGAGCAAGCGACAAGGACGTAAACGCATTTTACGAATGTGCGAGCCTGTGCCACGACGTTCGCGGCGACTACCCCGAAATAATCGGCGACGCGACCGAACGAGCCATAATCGACTATTTGCACCACAGCGGCAAAAACTGGAAAACAACCAAGGACAAGAGCATCCCTTTCAGTTCCGAAAGTCGCATGATGAGCGTAAAAAAGGGCAATAAAGCCTATCATAAGGGCGGATTCGACGTCGTTATCGACAAATGCGACAGTTATCTTCTCGGCGGCGAAATCAAGCCTATGACGCATGCGATAAGGCAAAAGATTCTCGCCCGATGCGGAAAAATGGGAGAGCAGGCACTCCGCGTGCTTGCGTTTGCGTTCAACCGTTGCGACGGCGAAATAAAACGCGAAAAAATGACTTTCATCTGCGTCGCAGGCTTTTTCGATCCGCCCAAGCAAGGCGCGAAAGAGGCTGTTGCCGAATGCAAAAAAGCCGGAATCCGCGCGATTATGATAACGGGCGACCACCTCGTAACGGCAAAAGCGGTCGCGTCCCGACTGGGCATCGAGGGCGACGCGATCACCGGCGAGCGGTACGCCGCCATGAGCGAGAGCGAGAAAAGAGTCGCGGTGCGCTCCGTCGGCGTTTTTGCAAGAGTATCGCCGTCCGATAAGCGTTCGATAGTGCATGCGCTTCAACAGAACGGCGAAGTGGTAGCCATGACCGGCGACGGAATAAACGACGCTCCGGGGCTTAAAAAAGCCGATATAGGCGTCGCGATGGGGCAAAGCGGCACGGAAGTGACAAAAAACGCCGCCGATATGGTAATCGCCGACGACAATTTTTCCACGATAGTCGGAGCGGTGAGGGAAGGGCGGCGCATATTCGACAACATAAGAAAAACCATATGTTTTTTCCTTGCCACCAATGCCGCCGAAGTGCTTACCGTGTTTATAGCCGCGCTCGCGTTTTTCCGATTCGAATTCCTGCGCCCGACTCAACTGCTGTGGATAAATCTTATAACCGACAGTTTCCCCGTGCTTGCTCTGGGCGTCGAGAAAGCGGACGACGACGTGATGAAAAGACCGCCGCTCGATGCGGTAAAAAGTCTGTGGAACAGGCGGACGGTATGCGAAATAATAACGTTCGGAATAATTCAGACCGCGCTTACGGTTGCGGCTTTTGCGTTCGGACTGTACTACGGCGACAACGACCTTGCCGTAACGCTCGCATTCCTTACGATGTCGTTTACGGAACTTATGCACGCGCTCAACGTCCGCAGCGAAAAATCGGTTATTCTGTCGCTTTTCGGCAATCCCGTCATGCTCGTCACCGTCCTGATAGCCGCCGCGCTCACCGTCGCGCTGTGCCTTATCCCGACTTTATCGCAGGCGTTCGGACTGGTCACGCCCGATTCTTACGGCTGGGTAGCGGTTGCCGTTTTGTCGCTTATCATGCTGCCTGCCGGCGACGTATTCAAACTTATACGCAGTAGCGTCGGTCGTAAAGCGGAAAAGGACCGCGCAAAATCACGCATGCGCGCCGCAAAACCGAGCGGCAGAGTAAATAAAAAAGCCGCGCAGTAAAGAAAAGGAGGAGAGAAAATCTTTTTCTGCGCGGTGCGGAATATTAAAGCGGATGCGGTATATGCGTCCGCTTTACGTTTTAAAAATCGAGCGACGCGTTAAGCGGCTGACCGTTTTTGAATTGCAGTTTGTAAAGGTCTGCGTACGCGCCGTTTTGTGCCATGAGTTGCTCGTGAGTGCCTTGTTCTATGATTTGTCCGCCCGAAACCACGGCAATACGGTCGGCGTTTTTAATCGTGGAAAGACGGTGCGCAACGACTATGGTGGTTCTGCCCTTGCACAACTCGTCCAGAGCGTTCTGAATCAGAATTTCCGTCGTGTTGTCGAGTGCGCTGGTCGCCTCGTCGAGAATGAGAATGGCAGGGTCTTTCAAAAATACGCGAGCAATGGAAAGCCGCTGCTTCTGTCCGCCCGAAAGCCTCACTCCGCGCTCGCCGATAACCGTGTCGTAGCCGTTCGGCATGCTCATTACATATTCGTGAATATTGGCGCGTTTTGCCGCCTCTATGACTTCTTCGTCGGTTGCGTCCGGTCTGCCGTACAGAATATTGTCGCGCACGCTCGCGTTGAAAAGGTAAACATCCTGCTGAACGATGCCGATCTGCGCGCGGAGAGACGACCGCGTTATCTTGTCTATATTGACGCCGTCGAGCAGAATTTCGCCGTCGTTAACGTCGTAAAAATGCGGAATAAGATGACAAATGGTCGTTTTTCCGCCGCCCGAAGGACCCACGAGCGCGAATTTTTCGCCTTTTTTAACGTCGAGCGACAGATTTTTAAGTACTTCTTCGCCCTCGTTGTACGAGTAATTGACGTTCACGAAACTGATGTTGCCGTCGGTTTTGTCTATATCGACCGCGCCTTCCGCGTCCTTTTCCGGCTCTGCGTCCATGACTTCGAGAAAACGCTGAAAGCCCGTAACGCCGTTCTGGTACTGCTCCATGAAACCGATAAGAGTCATCACCGGACCGATGAACAGCCCCACGGAAATGGTAAACGCGGTGTAGTCGCCCACTTGTATATACCCCTTCGAAAGGAAGAAACCGCCTGCGATAAGCACCACGACGTTGAAAATATCGTTTATAAACGACGTGCCGGAGTGGAACTGTCCCATCGCCTTATACGCGTCGGTGCGCGCCGCAACGAACTTTCTGTTGCCTTCTTCGAACTTTTTCGATTCGATTTCGCTGTTGTTGAACGCTTTCGTAACTCTGATTCCGGTAATACTGCTCTCCAGCGCGGCGTTGATTTCGCCTATCGACTGCCTCGAGCGCATAAAAGCCGAGCGCATTTTTTTGCGCAGAATCATCGTTATAAGAATGAGAAACGGCACGCACGCGAAAACGATAAGCGTAAGTTTCCAGTCGATCGTGCAAAGGTACACGAACGACGCGATTATCGAAATGGAAGAAATCAGCAGGTTTTCCGGACCGTGATGCGCGAGTTCGCTTATGTCCATAAGGTCGTTGGTCATTCTCGACATTATTTTTCCCGTTTCGTGATTATCGAAAAAGGAGTATGGCAGTTTTTCCAGATGATTGAACATGTCGCTTCTCATCTGAGCCTGCATTTTAACGCCCATAACGTGTCCGTAATACTGAATAAAATAACTCAGCGCCATCCGAAGCAGATAGACTCCGAGCAGCACCGCGCCGCACACCGCCACCATTTTGATGTTTTGCTCCGGTATGTAAGTGTTCAGCATGGTCCTCGTTATCATCGGATATAATATCGCTATCGCCGCAACGGCAAGCGACGCGAGCATGTCGAACGTAAACAGCAGTCTGTGAGGCTTGTAGTACGCGATAAATCGTTTAAGCATTTTTCTCTCCGTAAAAAAGTTAATTGCCTAACCATTATAACACTACAAAAGCGATATGTCAATCGAAAAGCACCCGGATTATGTGAACGTCGGAAGGAAATATACCGCGAAAGCGGAATTTCTGCGACGGTAATTGTCGGGCGTAGAGTTTGATTTTTTACAAAAGAGAAAAAAGTGTGGCAAAATGAAAAAGCGACTATAAATTTCGTGACAAACCCGAATAAAAATGATATTATATAATACGAAAGAGAAAGTCACAGGAGGTGCTTTTCGTGATTTACGGAATTGCTTTTAATCCCGAAGCAAGACTTACGGCAACCCTCGGAAAAACGGTTGTCGGCGGCACGAATACCGTTGAATGGAACGGTGTTTCGGCGGGAGGAACCACAAACGAAATATTCGACATTATCGACCTCGGCGGAGAAAAAAACACCAGAATCGAATTCGTAGGCGGTATCACGGGCGAGCGAATAAAAGTCGCGCTTAAAGACAAAAACTGCGTATTTTGCGACAAAAAAGGCGAAAACACGCTTAAAGTCAGCATTTTTGCGGATAAAACTACAAACTATATCGGTTCGCTCGGCAGAGAAATCGCAGACGAGCAAATCGTACCGCTCGTCGAAAGGTTGCAGAAAATCGACGAAGGGGAACTGCTTATCGTCGCCGAGAAAATATCGGGGAAAGTCGATCCGACAACCGTAAAGCATGTGTTTTCCGCGGTTGCACCCAAATCGGTGCGAGTGCTTTTCCGTGCCGACGAGAAAAATCTCGCCGAAGTGCTTAAATACAGCCCGTACTATCTCGTGACCGACGAAAAAACGCTTTCGGATTATTTCGAAAAGAAAAACATGCCCGAGAGCGAACTTGTCAAGGCGATGTCGTTTTTGCAGAAAAAAGGCGCGCAGTCGGTTATCTGTTTCGGGTCGGGACGTGTGCTTGCGCTAGGCTATATGGGCGGAATATACAAAGCGGACGGAGCGTTCTCGGAAGAAAAGGCGCAAAACGCTTTTCTCGCCGCATTCATCTGTTCTGCGGAAAGAGGAATGTCGTTCGAACGCTGTCTTAAAAACGGAGCGGCGAGCGCGAGCGGAGTGGAAATAACGCGCGCTCTGACCGACGAAAAAGCGTTTACGGGAACGTTCACGATCATTCGTCGCCGCGTAAAAAAGCAGGTAATACGCAACGTCGCTCACTATCTCATCGAAAATTCGGGCGTTTCGTTCAAGAAAAAGCCGATAACGCTGCTCGATCTGGCACTGCTTACGCAAATAGCCATGCTCGACATAAACAAACTCAGCGGTGAAAAACTTTCCCTGCGCGAAGCAAAGCGCAAATACGTCGAGAAGAATCCCGACGGCTACGTCGATCTCGGCGTCATAGTACCGCAATCGTTCCCCGTTTTGTCGCTGTGCGCCGATTCGACGCGTTATAAAGACGTGGAAATCGTCGACCGCAAATCTCTTATCGACGACGAAAAAGTGGTTCAGTTCACGGCAATAACTTTCCGTTTCCCCACGGGCGAGTACGCAGTCGCGTTCAACGGTACCGACGACACCATAGTCGGATGGAAAGAGGACTTCTATCTTCTTTACGACGAGCCGACCGTATCGCAGAACTGCGCGGTGGAGTACCTCGACGCACTGGCTGCGTCCACTCCGGACGACGCGAAAATCTACGTCGTAGGACACTCGAAAGGCGGCAATCTGGCGATGTACGGAGCGGTAACCGCCGGCGACGAACTGCATAAAAAACTCGTCGCGGCGTACAATTTCGACGGACCCGGATTTGTCGAAAACTTCTATAAAAGTAAAAAATTCCTTGCCGTTCAGGATAAAATCACCTCTGTAATACCTCAGTTGTCGGTAGTCGGCAGACTGTTCAACCACGAAGAAAAAGTCATGATCGTCAAAAGTTGCTTCGCCGGAATCTATCAGCACGATCTGTATTCGTGGGAAACCGAGGGCGACAACTTCGTCACGGTGCCGCATCTCGACGAACTGTCGGACAAAGTACAGGCAAAAGTAAACGAGATAATGTACACGTTAACGCCCGAACAGCGCAAAATATTCGTCGACGGATTGTTCTCGCTCCTGTATTCGACCGATTCGTTCACGCTTACGCAACTCATGCGCAACAGAGGCAAACTGTTCGGCAATTTCTTCAAATGCAACGCCGCAACCAGAAGAATTCTGCTCTCGATGATGACCAAGCTCATGAGCGACCGCTATGTGCGCGAAATGGTGATGATTTCCATGCGCGAAGCACGGAAAATGCAGGATAAAAAGGAATTCGAGGAAAGTTCGATAGTAAGCGGCAATATCGATAAGGCGATCGAGTCTATCGGAGTAATCGTGGACAGAGACGCCGCAAGCAAACAAAAATAAGGAGTATACTATGATAGCGATAATCTGCGCTATGGATAAAGAAGCGGAGGGGCTTATTTCGCACCTTCAAAGCAAAGAAGAAATACCGGTATGCGGAATTAAGTTTTATAAGGGCGTTCTGTGCGGCAAGGAAGCGGTCGTCACGGGCTGCGGAGTGGGTAAAGTGTGCGCCGCCGCGGTAACGGCGATCGCTATAGAAAAATTCTCGCCGGACCTCGTGATCAACAGCGGAGTGGCAGGCGGAACGCCTCCGCTTAAACAGGGCGACCTCGTCGTTCCCGTAAAATCCGTAGAACACGACTACTATGCTCCCGACGAGCCTACGGTGTACTACGACTGCGACGTAAAAGTTTCCGGAATGCTTTTAAATGCGTGCCGTTCGCTCGGCCGCGACGCGAAAAGTTGCACTATAGCCACCGGCGACTGCTTTATCGACAAGCCCGAAAAAGTCGCTTATCTTAAAGAAAAATACGGTGCCGAAGCGTTCGATATGGAGAGCGCGGCAATAGCCAAAACCTGCTCGATGTTCGGCGTAAAATGCGCCCTCGTGCGCGCGATTTCCGATAACGGAGTTGACGACAACATGAAAAGTTTCTACGAATTTTTGTGCGAGGCGGCTGAGCGCAGTCAAAACGTTGTCGAGCAATTTCTTAAAAACCTCTGATTTTACCGCAAAAATACATAAAAATAAGTAAAATAAAGTACTATGCGTGACATAGTACTTTTTCTTTTTATCGAAGAGAATAGATTTTCTTCTCCCGTAAAATACTATAACCGCTATGTTACTTGTATTTATTAAATCGGTCGTCACGTTCATACTCATATTTTTCGTCGTGCGACTTATGGGCAAACGCCAACTGGGCGAAATGCAGCCGTTCGAACTCGTGATAACGCTTGTAATAGCGGAAGTCGCCTGCATCCCGATGAACGACCCGTACATCCCGTTCTATTACGGAGTCGTACCGATAGTCACGCTGTCGTTTCTGCAGATCCTGTTTTCTTTTCTGTCGGAAAAATTTCTGCCCGTCAGAAGACTGATGAGCGGCAGATCTGTCACCGTAATCGACAAGCAGGGCATTTGTTACGAAAACCTGAAAAAACTCAACATGAACGTCAACGACCTTATGGAAGCGGTGCGGAGTGCCGGTTATCCCGATCTCGATAAAATCATGTATGCGATAATCGAAACAAACGGCAAAGTATGCGTGGTCGAAAAAGAGCAGTCGGGCGAAACTTTTCTTCCGGTGTCGGTAATAGTAAACGGCAAATGGCAGGAGGAAAACGTCGCGTTTACGGGGCTGGATAAACAGTCGATGTTAGAGGAAATGAAGAAAAACGGAAGTAGTCTATCGGACGTCGTGTACGCGGATGTCAGGCAAAACGGACTTGCATACTGCGCTCCGAAAAAAGGCGAGTGCTTCACCGTTAACGTAACTTTGACTGAAGGAGGTTCGTGGTGAAAAAACTGATAACCATAAGCGTGTTTTTGGCTGTAGTCGTGGCGTTTTCGGTTTTCGAACTTCTGTATGACGTCAAAAATTATCAGAATATATCTTCGGCTCTCGAAACGCTTGCCGTCGCGATAGAAAACAATAAAGACGACGTCACCGTCCGCGAGGTAAAGGAAAAGTATGCCGCCGCGCGTGAGGAATGGGAAAAGATGAACGATTTGTCCATGGCGATAACCAATCACAACATAATCCGCTCCGTCGGCGAAAAATTCGTCTACCTCGAATCGTATATCGATGCGAACGTGTACTCGGACGCCGTTTCCACGACCAACGCGCTTATTAAAGTCACCAAAGACTTGCAAAGAGAAAAATATCCCTCGCTCGGCAATATTTTTTGATTGATTCTTTGCGAAAAATCGTGTATAATTAAGGCATGAAGTTCGAGGAACTGAAAAAAAGCCTTAAAAACGGCGAAATATCGAATATCTATCTGCTCGTGGGCGAAGATCTGCGCGTTATCGAAAAAGCGCGCGATATGCTTTTGTCGCTCGTGGACGGCTTGCCCGAACTCAACGTGACGACAGCCGACGAAACCGCCGATATAGGCGCGGTTGCAAACTACTGCCGTTCGTTTCCGCTCATGAGTTCTTACCGCGCGGTGGTCGTCCGCGACTATAAAGGCTCTCTCGAGCCGATGGGCGACTACTTCGATAATCCGCAGCCGACCACTATATTGGTGTTCACCGCGTCGTCGCTTACCCCGAACTTTGCCAAATACGTCAAAAAGACCACCGTCGTCGAGTGCGGCAAACTCTCCAAAGCCGTGCTTATCCCGTACATAGCAAAACGCGCCGCCGCAGCAGGCTGTCAGATAACCGCTCCCGCCGCGCAACTTCTCATCGACTACACGCTGTCGGACCTTGCGCGCATAGAAAACGAACTGGACAAACTGTGCCTTATCGCCCCCGTTATCAAGGAAGATGACGTGAAAAACAACGTAACGCCCGACGCCGACTTCAAAATATACGAACTCAGCGACGCCATAAGCAAAAAACAGGGCGAGCGCGCTTTGAAAATACTCAATTCGCTTCTCTCGGACGGGTTCGCTCCGGGTGCGCTTTTCGGTATGCTGGAAAATCACTATCGCAGACTTCTATACGTCACGCTCAATAAAGACGACCCGTCGCTCGCGTATAAACTCGGAGTAAAGGAAGGCGCGGTGTACATGGCGATCAAAGCGTCCGCCGGAATGAAAGCCCCGGCGATAAAGCGGACGTACGACCTTATCGCGTCGGGCGAGCAGAGTTTCAAAAGCGGCGAAATAAGCGATAAAGAGGCGATACGCACGGTCGTGCTTGCCGCGCTCAACTCGTAAAACGGGAAAAATCGTAAGGTTCCGCAAAAAATCGTTGCAAAAAATGTGTAAACGCCTGCAAAAACATTGCTAATTCGCAATAAAAATTGTATAATATATATAGACCATAAAGAGAAGAGGAACATATGCAGAATTTCATAGATAACATAAAAAGTTATTTTGCAACTCCTTTGGACGCCTGTCTGGCAATCGCAGACATGATAATCCTGTCTTTCGTCGTTTATTTTCTGTGCGCTTTTCTGCGCAAAAACAACGCGACCCGGCTTATCAAAATTTTCGCGATCGTCGCAGTACTCGGAGTGTGCATCTATTCGATGCGCGACAAAATGCCTGCAACCGGCTATATCTGCTCGTTCGCGATAATAACCGTGCTGTTTGCCTATTTCACCATGTTTCCGCACGAATTCAAGCGCGGCTTGTGGAAAATAGCCAGCCCTCGCGAGAGCGCAGGCGTGTACACCGCGAAATACGACTGTTCGTACGAGGAATTGCAGACTTCCGTCACCGAAATCGTAAAAGCAGTGCAGAATATGTCCAAACGTAACGTCGGCGCGCTCATCGTCATCGCTTCCGACGACCTTCCCATGCACATCATCGAGAGCGGCACTAAACTGGACGCATACGTTTCATGCCAATTGCTCGAAAGTATATTCAACACCAAGGCTCCGCTTCATGACGGTGCGGTTTACGTCCGCGGCGATAAAATCATCGCAGCCGGATGCTTTTTGCCGCTCACTCAGAAACTCGACGTCGATAAAGATATAGGAACGCGTCACCGCGCGGCAATCGGAGTCACCGAGGAATACGATCATCTCGCGATAATCGTGTCCGAAGAAACCGGTATAATCTCGGTCGCACGCGGCGGAGAAATCGAAAGATACTACGACAGCGAAATGCTCACCGACGTACTCGAACAGGCTTGCGGACTGCGCGCTACTCTGTCGGTAGGCGGCAAAAAGAGGAGGAAATAATCATGACCGAAAACAATGAAAAAAAAGGCGGCAAATTCACTTCTTTCCTTCACGCCGTTTTCGTCCACAATATAGGACTTAAAATATTCGCGATTCTTTTCTCGGTTGCGCTGTGCCTCGTCGTTATGGGACTTAAAACCCGTCCTGCTGCCGACGCCGGCAAAACGACCGAAGAACAACAGTCTGCTCCCGAGTCGAGAATCGAGCGTATTCTTTAACCGAAAAAACTTTAATAAAAAACCGAGCCGCGGATACGTTCTGCGGCTTTTTCGTTACGCTTTTAATCGTACGGGAACCGACGTCGCTTTCAAAAAAAGAATATTTAAGGAAAACACCGAATAAATTATGCTGCGGCATCTTGCCGAAACGGGAGAAACGCATGCGAAAAGTACTTAAATTCGGCGGAACGTCGCTCTCCGACGCGAAAAGAATAGAAAACGCCGTGAAAATAATCGAAAAGCAAAAACCGTCCGCGGTAGTCGTGTCCGCGCCCGGGAAAAGATTTTGCGGCGACCAAAAAATAACCGATTTATTGGTCGCTTGTTGCTCGGAGCAAAGCGTATCCGAAAGAAAAAGGTTGCTCGAAAAGGCGCTCGGCAGATTTTCGGACATAACGCGCTCGCTCGGCGTCGACGCAGCGGCGGAAGAGGTTTTTTCGGAAGCGGAAAGGCTTTTGCTCGAAACGCATACCGACTCGAAAACGCGAGATTTCGTCGTCGGTCGCGGCGAATATCTGTGCGCGAAAATCGTGACTGCGTGCTGCGGAGGCACGTTTGTAGACGGAAAAGAAGTCGTGTTTTTCGATCAGGACGGACTTTTTGACGTGCAGACGAGCGTTAAAAAAGCGGCGACCGCGCTTAAAGGAATCGACAGGACGGTGGTCCCCGGCTTTTACGGCTGCGACGCTTGCGGAAACGAAAAACTGCTTCCGAGGGGCGGCTCGGACGTAAGCGGCTCAATCGTCGCCGCGGCGATAAACGGAAAATATTATAACTACACCGACGTAAACGGCTTTTGCCGTGCCGATCCGAACGTTTCGGAAGTCGCGCGCCCGATAGCCTTTCTGTCGTACGGCGAGGCGGAGAGGGCGGCAAACCGCGGCGCAACCGTCGTTCATCCCGACGCAATATCGATTGCTCGCGAATATAACGTCGAGATAATAGTCAAAAACACGTTTAACCGCGCGTTCGGCGGCACCGTCATCGGGAATAAGCGTGCGCCGCTCGGCAAAGACGGCGCGGTGGTCGTGGCGAAAAGCAAAAGCGGCGCTATATCGGTCGTTTTCGGCGACGGAATATCGCCCGACGGAGCAACCTCCGCAAGACTGTCGCATGTTTTAGAAAGCAACGCAATCCGCGTGACTTCCGTCCGAAGAGAGGATAGCACCGTTCTATTAAATATCGAAGAGAATAAAGAAAACCGCGCGGAAGGCGTTTTGTGCGAATATCTGTTCGGCGAGCGGTAGAAGAGTTTCTGCACGGGTCATAACGGATTAAGAGTAAAAAGCCGACAGGCTTTTAAAAACAAAAACGGAAGAGGAGAACTGTCCGAAAATCACAAAAACGTCGCGAAAAAAAAGACCGCTCCGATACGCGTAGGAGAGCGGTCTTATAGGCAATACGCTGTCATTCGGCTTAATCCGTCTGCGCGGCAGAATCATATCGGGCTTGATGCAACGCAAAAAAGGCACAAAGCATATAAGCCTTGCACCTTAAATGACGATATGAAAGAAGAAAGAGGCGGATTACGCTTCTTTTTTAGCCTTGGTCTTTTTAGCAGTCTTTTTCTCTGCTTTAGCCTTTTCGGCTTCTTCTTTTTTAGCCTGTTCTGCAGCGGCAGCGGCTTCAGCCTGTTTCTGAGCGAATGCTGCTCTTTCTGCTTCGCGTGCTTCTTTAGCGGCTTTTGCCTTTTCTGCAGCGATGGTCTTGTTGTCTTTCTTTATTTCAACGACCAACTTACCGCTCTTGATGTCGGAAATACGCTTAGCGATAGCGGACTTCTTGTTAGCGGCGGTGTTCTTGTGCATGATACCCTTGGTTACCGCGCTGTCGATAGCGGACATGGTAGCGGGCAGAAGTTGTTCTGCTTCTTCGATCTTATTGGTATCGATTGCGTTGTTGATCTTTTTGATTGCGGTTTTAACGGCAGTCATTTCAGACTTGTTGCGAGCGGCGTTTCTCTTTTCGACGAGAACGCGCTTTTTTGCGGATTTAATGTTTGGCACGTTAGTTCTCCTTTTGTTACTTATAAAACTTAACTTTGACATTTTACCACATTCTTTTGTAAAAATCAAGTAATAAAAAGCCGTTTTTGTGAAAAAATTAAATTAAATATCAAAGGAGGTCATTTTTTAATGGTAAAATCCGATCTGGCTCGCGAACTGACTCGCTCGTCGAGCAAAAAAATAGACGAAAAAATATCTTCGACGAATGTGGTCATAGACGAAGCGCTGAGTAAAAAGACCGGCAAGCCGCAAGGCAGATATGTGACTATCGAAAGCGGCGCGGTCGTCGAGGGCGACGCAAGCCTTTATCCGAGAATGGCAAAAGCGATAGCGGACGTACTTAAAACGCTTGCAGGAGACTGTAAGCGCGTGCTTACCGTGGGACTGGGGAACAGACTGCTTACGGCCGACGCGCTCGGCAGTCTGGTTCTCGAAAATCTCGCAGTCATGAACGAGTGCGGAGACGTAGTTATGCAAACGCTTGCCCCGTCGGTCGTCGGCGTTACCGGAATAGAAAGTTACGACGTCATACGCGGCGTAGTAGACGTCGTTCGTCCCGACGCAGTATTTGCCGTGGACAGCCTGTGCGCCGCGAAAGTGGGAAGAATCGCCACGTCGTTTCAGTTGTGCGACGCCGGTATAACGCCCGGCAGCGGAGTCAAAAACGCACGAAAACTGCTGAGCGAACAAACGCTCGGCGTCAAAGTCGTGTCGATAGGCGTACCGATGGTCGTGTACGCCTCCACGATTTCGCTCGAAGGCGGCGGCGACAACCGTTTCGAAGAGGATTTCGTCGTCACGCCTAAAGACGTGGACGTGATGGTCGAACGCTGCGCGAAAATCATTGCCGACGCGATAAACGTCTACTCGACCGGCTCCGCTCTGCAGTAGTAAAATTTGCGTCTCATCGTGAAAAAAAGTAACCGTAAAAGTCGCCGCGTAATATAAAGTATGTATGAACGATTTTCCTATCGGCGTATTCGACAGCGGAGTGGGCGGTTTGTCGGTCCTTCGCGAATGTCAACGCCTTCTTCCCGGCGAAAATTTTATTTACCTGTTCGACCGTTCGCACGCCCCCTACGGAAACAAAAGCGACGACGCAATAAGAGCCTGCGCGCTCGCCTGCGCCAAAAAACTCGAAAAAATGCACTGTAAAGCAATAGTGGTTGCGTGCAATACCGCGTCGGCAACCGCCATGAGCGTGCTACGGAAAAGAATTAAAGCACCCGTCGTGGGCGTTTATCCGCCTGTCCGTCAGGCGGTGCTGGCAAGCGGAGGAAAAAGCGCGCTCGTTCTTTGTACGGCGGCAACCGCTCGGCAGAAAAATTTTATGTTCGCCTGCTCGAAATTCGATAAAAATGCGCTTATAGTCGCGCCGCAACGCCTGCTTGCAACAGAGATAGAAAACAACTTCGAAAATCTCGGTGCCGTCAAAGCCTATCTGTATTCTATCCTCGATAAATACGATAACGTCGGCTCGGTCGCGCTCGGTTGCACGCACTATTATTTCGTCAAAGACATGATAGAGCGGTACTACGACGGCAAGGCGAAGGCGTTTTCTCCCGAAAAAGGCGCCGCCGAACGGCTTTTCCGCGCGCTTAAAGCAAACGACGCGTTTTCCGGAGCGCAAGAGGGCGGAACGCGCATGATTTTTTCATAAAAAAAACGCTCTCCGCAAAAAAAACGGAAAGCGTGTAAGTATCGGAAATAATCACTTCAAAAGCCGCGAAACGCCTTTGATGAGCAGCAGAATAAGAGCGAATATAACCGCCATCAACCCCATTCCGACGATAAAAGAGAAGAAGTCGCGCGCGCCCACGTCCATACCCCAGAACGACCCGAGGCACTCGAAAGCGTATTTTATAGCCGAACCGAAACTCATGTCGCGGCATTTGGTTATAAGCGTCGGAACGAAGCACGCCAGCAGCGCCGCCATAGCCGAGAACAAAACTTTAACCGCGTCCACGCAAAAAGCGTCGATAAAGGGCGTTTTTTTCAGTTCTCCGCCGGAAGCAACGAAATCGGCGATAACGGAGCGGCATTCTTTGTGGCGCGGAATAATCACGACGAGAACGACAGCCAAAACCGCGAGAGCAACCAGTGCGGTTGCGAAATATGCCCACATGCCCACCTCGTCCGATTGGGCGGCGAAATAAATTCCGAACCCGAGCGGACAGAGAAAAGCCGCGCCGGACATAGAGTAGTACAGGCGGTAATGCCCTGCTTTTTTTCTTTTTTCCTTTGCCGTAGCGGCGGAAACGTTTATAAGTTTGTTTTCGTTATTGAATTCGCTCATGCGGTAATGTCTCCGAAATCAAATTTTAGCACAAAAACGCGCCGTAGTCAAATAAATAACCGAGTTTTCGTCGCTTGCCCCCGATTTAATTGCAAAAAACGCGATAAAGTGGTATAATCTTAATCGAAATAAACAGCGGAGGCAGGCTATGATATACACCGTGACGTTCAGCCCGTCGCTCGACTATACGGTCGAAGTGAGCGGCTTCGAAAAAAATAAACTAAACAGAACCAAAGCGGAGCGAATTACGCCCGGCGGTAAAGGCGTAAACGTTTCCGTAGTCCTTAAAAATCTCGGCTCGGACAGCGTCGCGCTCGGATTTATCGGCGGTTTTACCGGAAAGGCTATCGTTGACATGCTCGCCGTGCTCGGCGTTAAAACCGATATGATAGAGTGCGAAAAGGGAATAAGCCGCATAAACGTCAAAGTTAAGTCGGACGGCGAAACCGAAATAAACGGTCAGGGCGCGGTCGCGGAAGAAAAAGAAGTCGCTTTGCTTATCGATAAACTCGATAGAGCGCAGAAAGGCGACTATATCGTGCTTGCCGGAAACGTACCGTCCACCGTCCCGAAAAACGTTTACGAGCGCATTATGTCCGCGCTCGGCGGAAAAGACGTAAACTTCGTCGTGGACGCAACGGGGAAACTGCTTTCGGATTCGCTTAAATTCCGTCCGCTGCTCGTCAAACCCAATAATATCGAACTGGGCGAACTTTTCGGCGTCGAGATAAAATCGGACGAAGATATAGAAAAATATGCAAAAAAATTGCAGGATCTCGGCGCTCGCAACGTAATCGTAAGCCTCGGGGCAAGAGGCGCGTTCCTTCTCACCGAAAAAGGCGAAAGCATGTTTGTGGCGGCGCCAAGCGGCACGGTCGTGGATACGGTAGGCTCTGGCGATTCGCTCGTGGGCGGCTTTTTAAGCGAGTATTCTTATAGCGGCGATGCCGTCAAAGCCTTTTATCGCGGAGTGGCTTCGGGCAGCGCGTCGGCTTTTCGCTACGGACTCTGCTCGAAACGGGAGTCCGACGAACAACTCGCCCGCATCGAGGGGAAAACGAGATGAAAAAGGTCACGATTTACACCGACGGAGCGTGTAGCGGAAATCCCGGAGTGGGCGGCTGGTGCGCGATTCTTATGTACAAGCAGCGCGAAAAAGTGGTTTCGGGCTACAATAAATATACCACGAACAACCGAATGGAACTGTTCTCGGTTATCGAAGGTCTTGCGCAATTGAAAGAGCCGTGCGAAGTCGATTTGTACAGCGACTCGGCGTACGTCGTCAACGCGATAAACAACGGTTGGTTGGATTCATGGCAGCGCAGTTCGTGGCGCAAGTCCGACGGCGAGGTCAAGAACGTGGATTTGTGGAAAATGCTGCTTATTAAACTAGAAGATCACAAAGTCAACTTCATCAAAGTCAAGGGGCACGCCGACAACGAGTACAACAACAAATGCGACGAAGTTGCTCGCGGCGAAATCAAAAAGGCGTCCGCGTCCATGGCAAAACAGCCGTAAAAGAATAAATTTGCGTCAGCCGAATATAATAAAAACGTGAAAGAAACCGCAAAAACACGCAAAAACACGCACATAAAGCCGAACGAAGCGATAACTTCGCTGCTATCGGTCGCTGCGTGTGCTTTGGCGGTTTTTCTTTTTATACTTACCTCGCGGCAGCCCTGCGAAAACGAAATAGTCGCCGTGAGCCTTAACGCCGCGTGCCTTCTGTGCGCAAGCGGACTGGCGGCGTTCGATCCGGAGATGAAAACGCGTTACCGCATGTCGTTGGTCGGCTTTTTGTTGTCGGCGATACTCATTGCCTTATATATAATCGCGGAAAAATACGGACTTATTAAAAAGGCGGGCGACGGTGAGGTCATCCGCTCGGTCATTCTATCGTCCGGGAGATGGGGAATAGCGTGCTTTTTCGCGCTTACATATCTGTCCGTGGTAATTCTGCCCGTTCCGGCAGCCGTACTTATAGTCGCCGGAACGTACGTCTACGGTCCGTGGATTTCTTTCGCGGTGAGCGCGTCGGCGACTTTCGTAGGGTCGCTAACTTGCTTTTATCTCGGCAGAAAACTGGGTAAAAAACTGCTTTTCTGGCTGTTTGACCGAGAAAAAGTGGAAAAATATGCCACGGTTTTAGGCGAAAAAGGCAAAATTCCGTTCATTGCGACCATGTTTCTGCCGTTTTTTCCCGACGACCTTATCTGTATTTCGGCAGGTGTGACCGACATGAAATTCGGCTTTTTCGCGATTTCGACGCTTTTCGCGCGCTCGGCGTATGTGTTTGCGGTGAGCGTTCTCGGCGGCGGAGAGATAATACCGTTCCGCGGTTGGGGAATCGCCGCGTGGGTAGGGATATTCGCCGCGTGCGTGCTGGCGTTTGTCATCATAAGTAAAAGAATTTCTTCGAAGAAAAAAGCGTAAAATCAAATATCGGTAAAAGACGTTATTCGACCGAAATCGGGTAAACGTCTTTTTTTTCGCGCGCCGAAAAGTGCTAGAATGTACTCGTTAAGGAGGTTGCGAGCATGATAATCGGAAACGAAATCGACGGAACGATGTACGTCAGTCTTGCCGGCGAACTGGACGATCGGACCGCGCCCGAGATGCGGCGTCAACTCGACGAAATCATCGAAAGAGCAAGGTTTGTCAAAATTGTATTCGATTTGTCCCGTCTCGAATTCATGGACAGTACGGGAATAGGAGTGCTGCTCGGGCGGTATAAAAAACTCAAATGCAAGAGCGTGCCGGCGTTCATCGCCAAACCCGAAAAAAGCGTGGATAAAGTACTCGCGCTTTCGGGAATTTACAGACTTATGCCGAAACTGTGACGGGAGGAAACAATCGTGGAAAATTATATGGAATTAAAAATCAACGCGCTTGCCGAAAACGAGGCGTTCGCGCGCAATACCGTGGCGGCGTTCGCGGCGTCGTGCGATCCTTCCGTGGAAACGCTGGGAGAGATTAAAACGGCGGTATCGGAAGCGATATCAAACTGTATCGTGCACGCCTACAAAAACCGAGGCGGCGAAATAACGATAAAAGCCACTCTGTCGGACGGAAAAATACATATCGGAATAATCGACGGCGGCGTGGGTATTCCCGATATAAAACGGGCGAGAGAAGCGTATTTCACCACCGAAAACGAGAGCGAACGCGCCGGCATAGGCTTTACCGTTATGGAAACGTTTATGGACAAACTGGACGTCGTGAACAACGAAACGGGCGGAGTAAGCGTGTTTATGGATAAAAAACTCGCCTGACGGAGAACTATTTTGCTTGACAGAGAAACAACCGAAAATCTGATAGAAAAGGCGCAGTCCGGCGACAACGACGCAAAACAGACGCTGATAAGCGAAAATTCGCCGCTTATAAAGTGCGTCGTAAAGCGTTTCAGGGGCAGAGGAGTCGAGTATGACGATTTGTTTCAACTCGGCTCGATCGGCATGCTCAAAGCCATCGAAAACTTTTCCAAAGAAAAGGGCGTGCGCTTTTCGACCTATGCCGTACCCATGATTATGGGCGAAATCAAAAGGTACCTGCGCGACGACGGACTTATCAAGGTTTCGAGGCTTACGAAAACGCTGTCGTGCAAAATTGCCTATTTCATTGAAGAATATACCCGTGAAAACGACCGCAGTCCCGAAGTCAATCAGATAGCCGAAGCGCTCGGCGTCGAGCCTCAGGAAGTGGTTTTTGCCATGGACTCGGCAAAAGCGCCGCTTTCGATCTACGATAAAGGCGAGGACGACAGCGGTCAGTCCGTTCTCGAGAAAACGCCCTCGGAAGTGGATGCCGACGACGATCTCGACCGCATAATCGTGCGCGACGCGATACGCGGACTGAGCGAGCGCGAACGCAAAATAATAATCATGCGCTACTACCGCGATCTGACGCAGAGCGAAATCGCGAAGAAACTCAACGTTTCGCAAGTGCAGATTTCCCGGCTCGAAACCAAGATAATCAATAAAATAAAAGCGGGATTTAACTGATTTTGCGCATAAAAATCGCTCGGTAAGACATAATTACCGTATGACGACGCAAAATAAAAGAATACAAAAAGAGCAGAACGTTTTTGCCGAAAAACCGAGCCGCGAATCCGTGGTAAAGGAGGTGCAAAACCGTGAAGAACGCTGAATCCGCAATAGAAGCGAGAAATAAAAAATACGCGCGCCTCGTTGACAGCGTAACGCCGACGACGAGCGCTTTAAAATCGCTGTTCAACGCCTTTTGGATAGGCGGACTGACCTGCGTAATAGGTCAGGTTATCGGCGACATATACACGCTTTTACTGCCCGATTATTCGCTTCATATGGTCGCAAACCTCACCGGCGCGACGCTCATCGTGCTTGCCATACTGTTTACGGGGCTCGGGTTTTACGACGTTATAGCGCGGCGTGGGGGCGCCGGGTCTTTCCTTCCGATAACGGGCTTTGCCAACGCCATGTCGAGCGCGTCGATAGAGTATAAAACCGAAGGTCTGATTTTCGGAACGAGCGTAAAAATGTTTACGATAGTGGGACCCGTCGTCGTAAACGGCGTCGTGTGGTCAACGCTCGTCGGAATAATCCACCTGCTGATTTTCGGAAGATTTTAAAATCAATACGCAAAAAAATCGGTAAAATCACTTCTAAATCAATCTTTTCCGCATTAAAAAAGTACTATGTGTGACATAGTACTTTTGTTTTTTATCGAATTGCGCGTTGTGAAGAGATTATTTGTCGTCCGTGCGTTTACGCTTGTTCAAAAGGAAGAGCGTGGTAAGAACGACGCACACGACCGCGAGAGTGGATACAGACGCGATCAGAACGACCTGCCCGAAATCGATTGTCTGAGTATCGTCGCCGTTGTCTTTTTTCGGCTCGGAAATTTTAATCGGTTCGCTGACTTTCAATTCGTCGTTGGCTTTGGATTTGATGGTCACATAATAATCGCCGGGTGCTTTGTTTTCGAACGCCTTGCCGAGAATGGTGATATCCGCGAGCGGCGAAGTGGCGTCTATTGTGTATTCGCTTGCGGGAACGATGAATTCGCCTATAAATATAATATAGTTTTCGCTGAACTTTTCAGGCGCGATGTTGGTGTAGTAGGTAATATTATTATTGCTTCCGCACACGTATTCGTTTTTTGTGCAACCGAAAATGCGCAACTGTTTTTTATTCGGAAGAGTGATTTTTTCCTTTGAAACCTCGACAATCGCTTCTCTGTCCGCAAAATATTTAAAACATTCTGTGCAGACGTAGCACGGAAGGTTGCCGTCTTCGTCGTCCGTGGGAAGTTGTAGTTCCATGAATTTCAGAGTGTGGGTAGTGTGTTCGGTCTGATCGGTTTGTTCGGTTCTGCCCGAAGCAAACGCAGGTGCCGCGCCGGAAAGCGAAACGGTAAGCGTTATAAAAAACGCGGTAAGTATGCTTAGTAACTTTTTCATAGATGCTCCGATAAATGGTTGATTTACGGCAAAAGCCTACTCGTACATTATAACATTTCACGGCGGTTTAATCAAGTCATTTTTGAGCGAAAAAAGTAAAAAAGTGCTATTCTATCTGTTTTTCCCGACTTTTTTTTCGTGGCTGAAGTTATTTTCGAGATATTTGACCATCTTGCCGAGAATTTCGTCGTTCGCTATTCCGACCACTTGCTCTATCCCGAACGTTCTCGGTTTGTTGCCGCTGCCCGACATCGCGCTTTTAATGAGGTTTGCCACCGCCGGATCGGCTACTTTATCGAAAAGATTGTCGGGAGAGGTGCTTTTCTCGTCCGACGTCGAAGGTTTTTCTTTGTTCGAAGTATTCATCGCGTTGATTAACGGTATGATTTTTTCGTTGTTTTTGTTGCCTGCGAGAAGAAGGGGCAGAAGCGCTTTAAAATCCATTATTACCTCCGAGAAAAAGGTGTACGCTTTATTATATGCCTGCATATAAATAAAAGTACGCAAGGAGGCGGTTAAATGAGAAGATTGAAGGGGTATTCCGCTCAAAACACGACGGATTCGGGAAATAAAAGCGCTGCAGCCGAGCAACTGGCTCGCGCAAGAGAGAAATACGGCAATCTCGACGAGCAGGGGCTTATGAAAGAGTTGTCGCGGCAGATAGCCGAGCAAAAAGAAAACGGCTCGTTCGATGCTCAAAAAACGGCTGCGATCGTGCGCGCCGCGTCGCCGTATCTTAGCGATGACCAGAAAAACTTTTTATTCGAATTATGCGAAATAACGGAATAGTGGACGACCGACCGCTTACTGCCGACGGAAACGGCGAAACCGAGTGTGTTATTTTTGCCGAAAATTATGCGCTTGCTCGGCGCGCTCTCGGAAAATACCGCGCAAAAGTCATCAAAAGTTACCCGTTTATAAAGGCGTACGGCGCGCTCGTAAACGTGTATTCGATAGAAGACTTGAAGTCTTTGCCGTGCATTAAATCGGTTTGTCGCGCGGAAAGAGTGTCCGTAGAAGCGCTTTCGAAACCGAATATCGCAAGGCTTCCCGATTTTTTCGGAAAAAAGCCGATTCGGAGAAGCAGAAGCCGTAGCGCGGTCGAGTCGGCAAGAATAGCGTTTATCGACACGGGATTTTGTCCGCCGCTCGATTTTTATCTGCCGCAAAGAAGAATAGCCGTGTTTGTCGATTTCGTCTCGGGCGAAACCGTTCCTTACGACGATAACGGACACGGAACGGCGGTCGGATGCCTGCTTGCCGGCGACGGCAGATTCAGTCCGGGCGTTAAAACCGGTAGCGCGGCGGGAGCGCAGGTGGTTGCATTGAAAGCTATCGAAGGCAGCGGAAGCGGAAGCGTGCTGTGTATTCTCGAAGCCATGCAGTGGTTGTTCGACAATCACCGCAAATACAACGTTAAAACGCTTTGCATGTCGCTCGGCGGCGGTGTAACGCAGGATAAAGATCCGCTTTGCGAGGCTTCGAAAGCGCTGTGGAACGAGGGAATAACGGTAGTCGCGAGTGCCGGTAATTCCGGTGAAAAAGGGGTAACGTCGCCCGGTTCGTGCAGGGAAATAATAACCGTCGGCAGCGTGGAAAAGATCGAAAGCGGCATAGTTCGCGCGCCTTACAGTTCGTTCGACGAGGACGGTTATAAGCCTGAAATTTGTGCGTTCGGGACGGGAGTGGAGTGCGTTTCGCCGTCGGGAGAAAAGGTCTTGCTCAGCGGAACCAGTCTGGCGGCTCCCGTAATTGCCGGGATATGCCATAAAATAAGACTGGATAACCCGTTCATGACTGCCGATCAGGTCAAAAAATCACTTCTTTTAAAAGCCGAATTCATCGGAGAAAAAGGAACGGGTTATGGATATATCGACGCTTAATGCCCGTTTTTCGGCAGAAATCGACAAATTCAAGTACTATGTGTGACATAGTACTTTGTTTTTTTACCGCAAAAACAAGATCAAACCGCACGAAAATCCATCAAACTTCGTTCGTTTTACAAAAAACGCGTTTTCCTACTAACAGGTTGTATTTTCCCACTTGAAAAAGCCGCTCGCCCGACGTATAATATACTCGTTAAGAGCGGCAATAAAGCCGCCGAGTCACAATTATCTTGACACGAGACGAGTGTTGTGATATAATTTTAACGGAGGTTTTCAAAGTGAAAGTACTCGCGTTCGACTTCGGCTTTTCGAGCGGCAGAGCCATCGTGTTTTCGTTCGACGGCGAACGGCTTGATGGCGAAGAAATAAACAGGTTCCGCAATCTGCCTAAAACGATCGACGGCGTTCAGTGCTGGGACACCGATTATCTTTTCGGAAAGATCGACGAGAGCGTAAAAATCGCGCTCGGTATGGGAATAGAGGCGATAGGAATAGACACCTGGGGCGTGGACGCCGCAATAGTTAATAAAGATAAAATCGCCGTTCCCCCGATAAACTATCGCGACCCCTGCATATCGGGAGCCGCAGACCTAACCGAAAAATACATGCCTTTTCGCGAACTGTATTCCATATCCGGAATTCAGCGACAGGATTTCAACACCGTAAACCGATTCCGCGTTTTCGATAAAGTTTTCCCCGGCTGGCGCGATATAAAAGGAAAAATGCTGCTCATGCCCGATCTGTTTGCGTGGCATCTTACGGGCTGCGAACGCGCGGAACTTACCGACTGCTCGACGACTTCGATGCTCTCGGCATCAGACCGCGATTTCGACGAGAGAATACTCGCCGCGTCGTCGATAAGCCGAGATATGTTGCCGCCGATGATTGCGCCCGGAGAAACGTACGGCTTTTTGAAACCTTGTTTCGCCGATAAAAAAATACCCGTAGTCGCCGTCTGCACGCACGATACGGCAAGCGCGGTCGCCGCAGTCCCTGCGAAAGAAAAGAACTTCGCGTATATTTCGAGCGGAACGTGGTCGCTTCTCGGAACGGAAACTTCCGCGCCGCAAACGAGCGAACTCGCCATGCGCTACAATTTCACGAACGAAATCGGCTACGGCGGAAAAATCAGACTGCTCAAAAACATAATGGGATTGTTCCTGTTGCAGGAAACTCGCCGCGAACTCAACGACAGAGGCGAAAATATCGATTTTCCCGACATTTCGGCTCGCGCGAGAGCGGTCGATACAGATAAAATAATAAATCCCGACGACCCGACTTTTCTGCCTCGCGGTCCGATAATAAAAAGAGTGGACGATTACCTCGCCAAAACGGGACAGTCCCCTGCCGAAAGCGACGACGAACGTCTTGCGATAATATATCTCAGCCTTGCGCTCGCGTATAAGAGAAACCTCGAACGGCTCGAAGAACTCACTAAAGTTAAATACGCCGCTCTGCACGTCGTGGGCGGAGGAACGCAGGACTCGCTTCTCAATCAGATGACGGCAAACGCCGTGGGAATTCCTGTGATAACCGGTCCCGTGGAAGCGACCGCAATCGGAAACGCCGCCGTGCAACTTATCTCGCTCGGAGCCATAGACGGCATAGAAAAGGCTCGTGAAATCGTGGCGAAAAGCAGTAAACTGAGTGAATATCTGCCCGAAAATCAAGCAGAAATGCAAAGAAAATATCAAAAATTCATTAGTATAACGGAGAAATAAAGATGGAAATCAACGATTTGTACAAATACGCAGCCGAACGTTACGGCGCATACGGCGTGGACACGGAAAAAGCAATCAAAACGCTTGCGTCCGTTCCGATCTCTCTGCAATGCTGGCAAGGCGACGACGTGCACGGATTCGAAACGCGCTCGGGCGGCACCGGCGGCGGAATACAGGCAACCGGTTCCTATCCCGGCAGAGCAAGAAACTTCAAAGAACTCACCGAGGGCATCGACCTTGCGCTTAAACTCATCCCCGGAGTCAAAAGACTGAGCCTGCACGCAAGTTATATTTCCGACGACACCGGTTGCGACCGCGACGCCATAACTATCGACAATTTTTCGTCCTGGATAGACTACGCTCGTCAGCGTAACATCAAACTCGACTTCAACGCAACGCTGTTCGGTCACGAAAACGCCGCCGACGGCTTAACTCTTTCGCATCCCGACCGCGAAATCCGCGCGTTCTGGATCCGCCACGTTAAAGCGTGCCGAAAAATAGCGGCGGAAATAGGCAAACTGCAGCAGTCACCCTGCCTTATGAACCTGTGGATTCCCGACGGCTTGAAAGAAACTCCTGCCGACCGTTTGGGACCGAGAAAGCGCCTTAAAGAGGCTCTCGACGATATTTACAGCATCAAGTATTCGCCCGAATGTCTCGTGGACAGCGTGGAAAGTAAAGTATTCGGCATAGGCGTCGAAAGTTACACCGTCGGAAGCGCGGAATTCTATAACGACTACGCCGTCAAAAACGGACTGTGCTGCCTGCTCGACAACGGACATTTCCATCCCACCGAAAACGTAGCCGACAAAATTTCGTCCGCGCTGCTGTTCTCGGATAAAGTGGCTCTGCACGTCACTCGACCCGTGCGCTGGGACAGCGACCACGTCGTAACGTTCAACGACGACGTCCGCGAAATCTGCAAAGAAATAGTCGCTTGCCACGCGCTCGACCGCACGCTTATCGGACTGGACTACTTCGACGCCAGCATAAATAGAATAGCGGCGTGGGTAATCGGAGCGAGAGCGGTACACAAAGCGCTTCTGTACGCGCTTTTAACTCCGCACGAAACGCTCAAAAAGATGCAGGACGAGCGTGACTTTACGCATATGCTCGCTCTTAACGAAAAATTGAAAGATCTGCCTTTCGGCACCGTGTGGGAACAGTACCTCGTGTACACCGATACGCCCGTAGAGTGGCAGAAATACGTCGATAAATACGAAAAAGAAGTTCTTCTGGAGAGAGGTTAATATGGAATTTAAAAACGTAATCAAAGGCATAACCGGCAAAATAGCCGCAAACGCCGATTTTATTCAGGAATTTTGCAAAACCGCGTCCAATCTGTACAGACTCGGCTGGGACGAACGCAACGGCGGCAACATGAGCATGCTTCTGGACGAAACCGAAGTCAAAAAGTATATCGACACTGACGACTGCATCCGCGAACTCGATATTCCGTTCGCCGCTCCCGAACTTGCGGGCAAAATCTTCCTCGTTACCGGAACGGGCAAATACTTCAAAAACGTTGAAGCCGATCCCGAAAACAATCTCGGCATTTTCAAAATATCCGAAGACGGAAAACGCGCGCTCCTGTTGTGGGGTTATAAAGACGGCGGAAGATTCACGAGCGAACTTCCGGCGCATCTCATGAGCCATATCGCACGCCTTAAAGTCGATCCCGAACAGCGCGTTATCATTCATACGCACCCGACCAACATAATAGCGATGACTTTCGTTCACGACCTTACCGACAAAGCGTTTTCGCATACGCTGTGGCAGATGTGTACCGAATGTCTCGTGGTGTTCCCCGAGGGCGTCGGAGTGCTGCCCTGGATGCTTTGCGGCAACAACGCAATAGGCGAAGCGACCGCGAAAAAAATGAACGACTATCGCCTTGTCGTGTGGGCGCAGCACGGAATTTACGGCGCCGGAAAAACGCTCGACGAAACTTTCGGACTTATCGAAACGGCGGAAAAAGCCGCGCAGATTTACATGCTCGTCTGCGACAAAAAGATTAAAAACACGATAACCGACGATAACCTCCGCGAACTCGCAAAAGGTTTCAACCTCACTTTCCGCGAGGATTTTCTCGGAAAATAAGCGATGGGGCACGGCGCAAACCGCCGCCATGGTAATCGCAACGCAAATAAAGAAGTCTGCCGTCAGTAGCCGTAAAAGCGCGTCGGCAGATTTTTTATTGCAAGAAATATTGCATATCATTAAATTATTTTGCCGATTCATTAAAATAATTTATGTGCGCACGGTTGCATTTACCTCTGGAATCGGGGCAAAAATGCCGAAAAACTCAAATTTTTGCCGATATTTTGGCAAAAATGATAATATTATGTGACAATAATTTTCACAATTACTTTTTGTTATGACCGCGAAATAAAATATTATTTGACATTATATTTATTTGTGCTAATATAATAAACGTAAGACGCCATGGCGCGATGCCGCCGCGGCGTTATTCGAAAAATAAACGACGAAGGTGAGGCAATTGTTCGAATTTATCGAAAGAATTCAACAGAATTTATCTCCCGTGGCGATGATAATAATATCGCTTGCGCTTATGCTGTTCGGCGGTTTTCTGATGACGCGAGTCACGAAACTTTTAAAACTGCCCAACGTTACGGCGTACATACTTACGGGTATACTTTTAGGACCGTTTTGTTTCCGTCTGGTCCCGAAAAACATAATCGACGGAATGGACTTTATATCCGATATCGCGCTCGCGTTCATAGCGTTCAACACGGGCGAATTTTTCCGCGTGTCCGACCTTAAAAAGAACGGCGTGAAAGTGCTTGTCATCACGGTTTTCGAGTCTTTGCTGGCATCGGTACTCGTGTTTGTGCTTTGCTATTGGATTTTAGGACTCGATATGGCGTTTTCGATAGTGCTTGCCGCACTTGCCGCCGCAACGGCGCCTGCGTCCACCGTCATGACCATTCGTCAGACCGGAGCGAAAGGCGATTTCGTCAACACTCTTTTGCAGGTAGTCGCACTTGACGACCTCGTCGGTCTTATCGCGTACAGCATTGCGATAGCCGTTGCGACTGCGACCCAAACCGGAGCCGGCGTGGGAGCGTGGGGAATAATAAAGCCGCTGCTATTAAACGTTGCAGTTCTGACTCTCGGCGGAGTATTCGGACTAATGATGAAGTGGCTGATGCCCAAAAAGCGTTCCACCGACAACCGCCTGATAATAAGCGTCGCGCTGCTGCTGGCGTTCTGCGGAATATGTGCCGTAATGGACATTTCGCCGCTGCTCGGTTGCATGTCCATGGGCATGGTGTACATAAACGTCACCGGCGACGACAAACTGTTCAAGCAACTCAACTATTTCAATCCGCCCATACTCTTGTTGTTTTTCGTCCGAAGCGGACTTAATTTCGACCTCGGCGCGCTGTTCAGCACGTCGTCGCTCGGCACAATACCGCTCATCGTCGTGGGCGTCGGCTATTTTTTCGTCCGTATTATCGGCAAGTATTTCGGAGCGTTTTTCGGCTGCATGATCGCCAAAAAACCTAAGGAAGTGCGCAACTACCTCGGTCTTGCGCTCATTCCGCAGGCAGGAGTGGCGATAGGTCTTGCCGCGCTCGGAGCGAGAACGATAGGCGGAGAAACGGGAAACGCGCTCAACACGATAATACTCGCGTCCAGCGTATTGTACGAACTAATCGGTCCGGCTTGCGCGAAACTGTCGCTGTACCTGTCCAAATCGTACAGTAACAAACTCGAACAAATCGTGCCTGCCGAAGAACTCCATGCGGACGGAAGCCCGAAAACCGCGTGCGACCTGCTCATAGAGCGAATAAACAAAATTCAGCAGGAAATACACGCCGAGTCGCAAAAACTGCCCGAGGACGAACAGGCGTTCCTCGACGCCGCCGAAGAGCAGTACGAGCAGATTCCGCCCGCGCCGCCAAAACCGCACGGTAGAATGCAGGGCAAATTTTAGCGTTATAAAATCGTAAAAAAGTCGATAATCACAGAAAATTGCTTACTTAAAAGGAGAAAAATATGTTCAACGTATTGTTAAGCGCGTCGGATGCGGCGGCAAAAGCGGTTGCCGATCCGATTGCGGATATTCTCGGAGAATGGTCGAAAGACGTAAACGTGTGGAGCGTGCTGCTGCGCGTACTGCTGTCGGTTACGCTGTCGGCGATAATAGGATGCGAGCGTTCGAGCAAGCGTCACGCGGCAGGACTGCGTACCTTCATGCTCGTGTCGCTCACCGCAACCGTCGCGATGATGCTCGACGTGTATATGATAGAACTTACGGATAAGGGAATGTACCTCATTTCCGCGGCGTCGGTAGTGGCAATAGCCATTCTCAGCGCGAATTCCATACTGTTCAGTTCGAGAAGTCAGATTAAAGGCTTGACCACTTCCGTCGGACTGTGGTCGTGCGGACTATTGGGTCTTGCCATCGGAGCAGGACTGTACACCGTAACCGCAGTCGTGTTTGTTGCCCTTATGTGCTGCCTGTCGCTGTTTCCGTCCATCGAAAAGTACCTTAAAAATCGTTCCAATCACTTCGAAGTACATCTCGAACTTAAAAACATCAAATACTTGCAGGACTTCGTCACGACCATACGAAAACTCGGTATGCGCATCGACGATATAGAGTGCAATCAGGCTTATGTCAATTCGGGACTGAGCGTGTATTCCGTGTCCATAACGGTGGGCAGCGAAGAACTCAAAAAGTATAAAACGCACGAGGAAATAATCAAAGCGCTGTCCACGCTCGATTACGTTTACCATATAGAAGAAATGAATTAAATCGGGCGTATGCTATTTTGGCGCGAACTATTGACAGTTTGCGCTTTTTATATTATAATATATACAATCATAACGATTAAAAGAGGAACGTATGAAAAAACTGCTTGCTTTCGACCTGGACGGAACCTTAACTCAACACAAAACGCCGATTTGCGACGCCAATCGCGAAACTCTCGAAAAATTATCGAAAAAATATAAACTCATCATGCTCGGAGCCGGCGCTTGCGAGCGCGTTTACAAACAACTGCGCGAATTTCCGATAGATATAGTAGGCTGCTACGGCATGCAGCAGTCCGAGATGATAAACGGCGAATTCCGAGTCATCCGCAACGATAAATACGAAGTCGACCGCGAATTTTTCGAAAAAAGCGCGGCATATCTTCGCAAGCAATTAAATCTCGAAAATTATTACGGCGACAGCGTCGAATATCACGCTTCGGGACTGGTCACGTTTCCCGTTCTCGGAACGACCGCTCCTCTTGAAGAAAAACTCGCTTACGATCCCGACCGTCTTAAAAGAAGGAAGATGTATCCGCTCGTCAGCAAGGTTTTGGAGGGCTACAACGTGTTTATCGGCGGCTCATCGTCGTTCGACATCACGAGAGGAGAATATAATAAATTCTACGCACTCAGCCGCTATTGCCGCGAAAACGGCTATTCGCTCGACGAAGCGATAATGGTGGGCGACGACTTCGGCGAAGGCGGCAACGATTCCGCCGTTAAACTCGGCGGCGTGGACTGCGTCGAAATAGACGACTACCATGCTTTTCCGCAAAAAGTCGCTTTTCTACTGGACTAATAGATATAAACCGGTCGGAAATCGGAGTTAAAACCGTTTCGACCGTTTACGAATTTCAACAAAATCGATACGGATTTTAAGTTTAATTTAAAGTTTGTGCGTTAAAATCGGGATATAAAGAACAAGGAGGGTGCAGCCGTGGAAATACAAAACCTTTTCAAACGGTACGAAATTAAATATTTGCTCGGCGAAAGCCAATACCGCGCGGTCATGGCAGCCTTTCCCGGTAAAACGGTCGAGGACGAATACGGCGAAACCACGGTTTGCAGTCTGTATTTCGACACTCCCGACAGCAGGATAATCCGCCGCTCGCTCGAGAAGCCGTTCTATAAAGAAAAGTTGAGGCTTAGAAGTTACGGCGCGGTTGACGAAAACGGAAGCGTGTTCATCGAACTGAAAAAGAAGTACGATTCCGTGGTGTACAAGCGTCGTGAGAAAATGACGCTTTGGCGTGCCGAGAATTTTCTTGCCCATCCCGACAATCACTCGCAGATCGCGTCGGAGATAGCCTACTTTTTATCGTATTACCCGAACGTCGAGCCGAAAACGTTTATCGGATGCAAACGGCAGGCGTACTACGGAGCGAACGACCGCGACCTTCGCATAACTTTCGACACCGATATAGTTTGGCGCGATTACGACCTCGATTTAAGAAAAGGCTCGTACGGCAACGCGATCACGCAAAAAAATCAATATCTCATGGAAATCAAGACGGACGGAGCGATGCCGCTGTGGCTTACGAGCGTTCTGTCGGCAAACCGAATCTACCCGACGTCTTTTTCAAAATACGGCAGAGCATACGAAAGTATGCATAGAAATCGAAATCAGGGAGAAATAAATTATGGATAAACTTTTCGACAGTATTTTCGGCGGAGAAATTCAGGTAACCGTTTCGGTATGGAATTTTTTGCTTTGCGTACTCGTGTCGCTGGTTCTCGGCGGAGCGTACTATTTCGCGTATTCAATAAAGAACCGCACGACGTCGAGTTTCCGCACGTCGCTCGTGTTCTTGCCGCCGGTCGTCTGTGTGGTTATAATGATGGTCAGCGGCAACATAGGAATAGGCGTGGCAATCGCCGGAGCGTTCTCGCTCGTACGATTCCGCTCGGCACAGGGCTCGGCAAAGGAAATAAGCGTGATATTCATGGCGATGTGTTCGGGACTTATCGCCGGAGTGGGTTACATAGCCTACGCCGTGCTGTTCACCGTTCTCATGTGCGCCATTATCGTCTGCTCGAATATTCTGTACAGGGTAAAAGAGCGCAAAAGTCGCCGCAAAACACTTAAAATAACCATTCCCGAAGACCTTGACTACACCGAAGTTTTCGCGGATATTTTCGAAAAATACACCGACGAAAATAGACTGAAAACGGTTAAAACGTCTAATATGGGCAGCCTGTACAAACTCACTTACGACGTTACTTTCAAAAAGGACGTCTCTGAAAAGCAATTTATTGACGAAATCCGCGTTCGCAACGGAAATCTCGAAATAATGATTTTACGGGAGGAACAGAACAATGATTTGTAACGGTAAAATCAAAAAGATTTTGACATTACTCGTCAGTCTTGCGCTCGCACTCGTGCTTGCATTTTCGCTTGCATGTTCGGGCGGAAACACCGACAACGGCGGAACTACGGTAACGCCCGGCGGAGGCTCGGGTGAAACGGGCGGAGATTCCGGCGAAACGGGCGGCGGCTCGGGCGAAACGGGCGGCGGCTCGGGCGAAACGGGCGGCGGCTCGGGCGAAACCGGCGGAGGCTCGGGTGAAACCGGCGGCGGCTCGGGTGAAACCGGCGGCGGCTCGGGTGAAACGGGTGGCGGTTCCGGTGAAACCGGCGGAGGCTCGGGCGAAACGGGTGGCGGTTCTGGCGAAACGGGTGGCGGCTCGGGCGAAACGGGCGGAGGTTCCGGTGAAACGGGCGGAGGTTCCGGCGAAACGGGTGGCGGCTCGGGCGAAACGGGCGGAGGTTCCGGCGAAACCGGCAACGTTTCGTATTCTCTTAGAAAAAAGAACGCAACGACGATTGTAATTGCCGCAACTGTAAGCGAAAAAACTTACACTCTCATCGTCGAATATCCTTCGGGAAGTACTTATGCGCTCGATGACCAAAGCGGCAAACTGACGCTGACGAACGACGCCGTCACGACCGAAGAACTCATATTCACGCTCTCGGGCGAATATTACGGCTCGCTCGGATTCGCTCTCGGCAACGACACGTCAGTCACGATAGAACTTTCCGGCGTGAAAATCGCGTCCGACGACGATTGTCCGCTTTATATTTCGGGCGGCGACGCAGTCGATATTTCGGCAAAAAAAGGCACCGAAAACTGCATATTCGACTATCGCAAAACCGCAACCGAGAAAAAAGCCGCAATCTATTCCGAGTGTGATATTAAACTCAAAGGAGCAGGAACGCTCACCGTTACGAGCAACAGTTATAACGGTATCCACGGAAAAGACGACGTAACCGTGCAGAAACTAACCTTAAACGTGGACAGTTACGACGACGCGCTTAAGGGCAACGACGAAGTGAAAATCAAATCGGGCGCAGTTACGCTTATTTCCCGTTATGCCGACGGAATAAAGACCAGCAGCACCGATTTGTCCGGCAAAGGCAATCAGAAAGGCAACGTAATCGTCGAGGACGGCATAGTCACCGTTTATGCTGCGTACGACGCAATCGACGCGGCTTGCTCTGTCGAAATCGACGGCGGAGTAATAAATCTCGTCACTGCGAAGTATTCCGAGTATACCGACGCTTCCGCAGTCTACGTCGAAACGCAAACCGTTTCCGCTTACGCGTTCGGCGGACCCGGCGGAGGGTTCCCGGGCGGCGGATTCAATCCCGGCGGCGGTGGCGGATTCAATCCCGGACCCGGACAGGAAGGCAACCCCGAAAAAACCGACTATTCGTGTAAAGGTATAAAAGCCGGCAACGAAATAACAATTCTCGGCGGCGAAATAACCGTTAAATCGCTCGACGACGCTATTCACGCGAACGACGACAACGCGCTCGAAAGCGGCGCGACCCCCACCGGTAACGTCACTATATCGGGCGGCACGCTCACTCTTTACAGCGACGCCGATGCGATTCACGGCGACGGCAAAGTGCTTGTTTCGTACGGAACGATAAACGTTACGCACGCTTACGAAGGGATTGAAGGCGCGACCGTGGAGATATCGGGCGGCAAAACCTCGATAATTTCTATCGACGACGGCATAAACGGCACGAACACGTCCGGTTATAGCATTGTGGTTTCGGGCGGCGAACTGTATGTGTACGCAGGCGGCGACGGACTGGATTCCAACAGCATTGATTCTTACGGCGGCATCAATTTCACAGGCGGTAAATCGGTTATAATTTCGAACGGAAAAGCCGACAGCGCAATCGATACCGAAAAAGGTTATTCGTATTCGGGCGGCTACGTCGTTGCAATCGGAATATCGGGCGGAATGAGCAGCGAATCGTATAAATGCATGGATTTCGGTTCGTACGGCAGAATTGCAAGACTTTCGTTTAATAAAGACTCGATAGTTGCCGTTTCGGGCGTCGCAAACGTTAAAATGCCCGTTGCGATGAACGCTCTCGTGGTCGTTCTCGGAAAAACCGACGTTACCATCGAAAGCGCGACTTCTTCGAGCGTTTCTCTCGACGCAAACGGAGTCGGCTGGATAGCGTAACCGCAATAGTCTGAACAGGATTCAATAAACGAAAAACCTCGGCGACTGTTATCGTCGGGGTTTTATTTATATCACAAACGAGCAGTAAATTGCTTTGCGATTGCGAATCGCGCAGGTCGATAAAACGGTAACGCTGTAAGCGAAAAAATCGCAAACCGGCAAAAAAATATCCCCGCACGAACTTTTATGCTCGTGTGGGGACTTTTTAACTTAGTGCGCTCTTAACGCTTTAATCAGTCCTCGAGACCTGCTTTTTTCTTGTAGGTTTCCAGTCTGTTCTTAGCGTCGATTTCAGCCTGAGCAAACAACTTGTCTGCGATTTCGGGCTTGGATTTCTTCAGAGCCGTGTAACGGGTTTCGTGAGCAAGGAAGTCCTGATACGATCCGGTGGGTTCTTTGCTGTCGAGAGTGAAGGGGTTCTTGCCCTCGTCTGCAAGTTCGGGATTGTATCTGTAAAGTTGCCAGTAGCCTGCTTCGACAGCTTTCTTGGTTTCGAGTTGTCCGTTGGACATATCGATACCGTGGTTGATGCAGGTAGCGTAGCAGATGACCAGCGAAGGACCGTGATATGCTTCGGCTTCGGTAAGAGCCTTGATAACCTGATTCTTGTCTGCGCCCATTGCAACCTGTGCAACGTAAACGTAGCCGTAACTCATAGCCATCATGCCGAGGTCCTTTTTCTTGACTCTCTTTCCGCCTGCGGCGAATTTAGCGACCGAGCCGGTAGGAGTGGACTTACTGGCCTGTCCGCCGGTGTTGGAGTAAACTTCGGTATCCACGACGAGCACGTTGACGTCTTCGCCGGAAGCGAGAACGTGGTCGAGTCCGCCGTAACCGATGTCGTATGCCCATCCGTCGCCGCCGAAGATCCAGATAGAGGGCTTGGTCAGGCAGTCGAGGTTAGCCTTGATGTAATCGAGACCGGAAGCGGTTTCGTTTGCAAGAGCAGCCTTAACTTTCTCGGAAGCGATCTTGGAGCCTTTGGCGTCGTCTTTGTTTTCGAGCCATTCGGCAAACGCCGCGTTGGTCTGTTCGTTGACGGTGTCGTAAGCGGCGCGCATATCGGATTCGATTTTTGCTCTTCTTGCCTTGTAAGCAAGGTTCATGCCGTAACCGAATTCGGCGTTGTCTTCGAACAAACTGTTAGCCCATGCGGGACCGTGACCCTGTGCGTTCTTGGTGTAGGGGCAGGTGGGCGCCGATCCGCCGTAAATGGAGGAGCAGCCGGTTGCGTTTGCAACTACCATTCTGTCGCCGAACAACTGAGTAACCAGTTTGACGTAAGGAGTTTCGCCGCAGCCTGCGCATGCGCCGGAGAATTCGAACAACGGCTGCAGGAATTGGCTTCCCTTGACGGAATCGGGCTTGAATTTAGCCGATACGTCTTTAAGCGAAACGTGAGCCTGCGAGAAGTCGTAGTTTGCGTTTTCTGCGATTTCCAGCGAACCGAACGGAACCATGGTGAGTGCCTTTTCTTTTGCCGGGCAGACGTTTGCACAACTTCCGCATCCCGTGCAATCGAGGGGAGAGAGTTGCATTCTGTATTCGTAGGGAACGCCGATAGCGGTCTTGGTGACGAACGTTTCGGGTGCGCCTGCGAGTTCTTCTTTGGTAGCGAGTACGGGACGGATGCACGCGTGCGGGCAAACCATCGAGCACTGGTTACACTGAATACACTTGGTTGCGTCCCAAGCCGGGATCATAGCGGCGATACCGCGCTTTTCGAACTTGGTGGTTCCGGTGGGAACGTGACCGTCTGCAACGAAAGCGGATACGGGCAGCGAGTCGCCTGCCTGAGCGGTGATGGGTTTAATGAAGTTCTGGAAGTAAGCGTCGGATGCGCCTTTAACCATTTCCGCGCCTTCGGTGGTGGTAGCCCACGAAGCGGGGTAGGTGACTTCGACGAGGTTTTCGACAGCCTTGTCCACGCAAGCATAGTTCATCTGAACGACTGCGTCGCCCTTCTTGGAGTATGCTTTTTCGATCATCTTCTTCATGTACTTTTCGGCATCTTCGTAAGGAATGATGTCTGCGAGTTTGAAGAACGCTGCCTGCATGACGGTGTTGACGCCCTTTCTTGCGCCGATTTCGTTGATGACTTTAAGTCCGTCGAGAGTGTAGAACTTGATGTGCTTCTTTGCAATGTCGTTCTTCATCTTTGCAGGAAGTTCGGTTTCGAGTTCGGCTGCCGACCAGTTGGTGTTAAGCAGGAATACGCCGCCTTCTTTAAGGTCGCTCGTCATATCGTAACGGGTAACGTACGACTGATTGTGGCAAGCAACGAAGTCTGCCTGATCGATAAGGTAGGTGGACTTGATGGGAGTTTTACCGAAACGCAGATGCGAAATGGTAAGACCGCCGCTCTTTTTGGAGTCGTAAGCGAAGTAGCCCTGCGCATACATATCGGTGTGATCGCCGATAATCTTGATGCTGTTCTTGTTTGCGCCTACGGTACCGTCGGAGCCCAGACCGTAGAATTTGCAACGGCTGGTGCCTGCAGGCGAAGCGTTGACGAATTCGTCGAGGGGCAGCGAATGTCCGGTAACGTCGTCGGTGATACCCACGGTGAAGTGGTTTTTGGGCGTAGCGGAGGAAAGATTCTTGTAGATTGCGTTGACCATGGTCGGGTTGAACTCTTTGGAGCCCAAGCCGTATCTGCCGCCGACGACCTTGATACCCGTTCTGCCTGCTTCCGCGAGAGCGGCGCAAACGTCGAGGTAAAGCGGTTCGCCGATAGAACCTGCTTCTTTGGTTCTGTCCATAACGGCAATGGTTTTAACGGTTGCAGGGATAGCGTCCACGAAATCTTTAACCGAGAACGGACGATACAGTCTTACTTTCAAAAGACCGACTTTTTCGCCCTTAGCGGTGAGATAGTCAACCGTTTCTTCTGCGGCTTCGCAGCCCGAACCCATCATAACGATAAGTTTTTCTGCGTCTGCGGCACCGTAGTACTGATAAATTTCATACTTTCTGCCGGTGAGCGCGGTAACCTTTTCCATCATGGTCTTTACGATACCGGGAACGGCGTCGTAGTACTTGTTGCAAGCCTCGCGGTTCTGGAAGAAAATGTCGCCGTTCTGCGCGGTGCCCATCTGAACGGGGTGTTCGGGATTGAGCGCGCGTGCCTTGAACGCTTTAATGTCGTCCATGTCGACGAGCGGAAGAATGTCTTCGTAGTCGATTCCGTCGATCTTGGAAATTTCGTGACTGGTTCTGAAACCGTCAAAGAAATGCAGGAAAGGCACTCTCGATTTAAGAGTGGACAGATGAGCAACGAGGGCAAGGTCCATCGCTTCCTGAACGGAGTTGGACGCGAGCATCGCAAAACCGGTCTGGCGGCATGCCATAACGTCGGAATGATCGCCGAAAATGTTAAGCGCGTGGCTTGCGACGCATCTTGCGCTGACGTGGAATACGCAGGGCAAAAGTTCGCCGGCTATTTTGTACATATTGGGGATCATGAGCAGCAAGCCCTGGCTTGCGGTGTAGGTGGTGGTAAGCGCACCTGCGACCAGCGAACCGTGAACGGCGCCTGCGGCACCTGCTTCGGATTCCATTTCAGCGATACGCAACGGTTGTCCGAACATGTTTACTCTTCCTTGCGTAGCCCATTCGTCGGCGTATTCGGCCATAGGCGAAGAAGGAGTAATGGGGTAAATCGCGGCGACTTCGCTGAACGCGTAGGCGATGTGCGAAGCGGCGGTATTAC
Organism: uncultured Clostridia bacterium; assembly: GCA_934229275.1. Taxonomy (GTDB): domain Bacteria; phylum Bacillota; class Clostridia; order Christensenellales; family Pumilibacteraceae; genus Neoclostridium. Next base: position 50,339 of record CAKQDN010000005.1, read on the forward strand.
CGTCGATTGTCATTTTCTTCATAGAAAACCTCCGTAAATAATATATAAACTCAAGGCGTTCGCGCTCTTAATCCGGGATAAAACCGAGACCGCGAAAGCGCACAGTAATATTATAGTTAATTTGAAAAAAATAGTCAATAAAATAAGGGCTGAATGTCAAGATTTTTCAGCATTTTGCGTTATTTTTACAATAAAAAAGCGCTCTTTCGGGAAAGGAAAGAACGCTGTGGGTCAAAATAAAATCCGAGTAAAAAGGTAGGAAAATAAACGTGTGGCTTTAAAGCGCTAATTTTCGTCTGACTCTTTTTCCGGCTCGTCGATGCGAACCGCCGGCATGTTGATTTTGAAGAACATGCCCGCGAATCTGCCGCCGATTATTATCACCGAGCCTATTATAAACGCCCACGGCTCCCAAATGGTCGTGTACTGCGCGAGCAGAACGTATGTGATAGTTCCGACGAAGCATGGAATAAGGTACAGATATTTACGGAAAACGGTCGGAATTCTGTGCGCCAGAATATCGCGGAAAATACCGCCGCAGCAACTTGAAAAACATCCGATAACCGCAAGCATCAGCGCGCTGAATTCGTTTCCCGTTTCCATAGCCATTTTCGCTCCGACGATGGAAAAGGGAGCAATGCCTATCGCGTCCATTATGTTTATCGTAAGGTTGAAAGCCTCGCTTTTAACGCCCTGCTTAAACGGCTTGAACAGAGCGATAGCCGCCATCAGAATAATTGAAACGCCCGTAGCGATCGCAACGTACACGAGATAAAACGGGTCGTTGAAAAGATGCGGCGGAATGTGACCTATCACGAGATCGCGCAGAACTCCGCCCCCCAGCGCCGTGACGTTAGCGAGAATAATCGCGCCGATGACGTCCATTCTGTTTTGAAGAGCGACCATCGTGCCCGACAGAGAAAAGCCTATTATGCCTATTATTTCGAAAATTGTTTGCGTAGTACTCATTTGTTGAAAGCGAAAAATATCAGCGGTTTTTAAGTTTTTGTTGACTCAGCCACACGTTCATCACGAACTTGTGCGGAAGAATTTTGGTAAGGAAGCACTGAAAGCGCGCGTACGAGCCGTAAATGCTTATTTCTTTGCCGCGAGAAACGTCTTTGTACGCCTTGTCCACGACTTTTTCGGGGTCGTATAAAACCGCGTACTTTTTGACGATGACGTTTTTGTCGTCCTTGTTTATCGCGCGGTCGAAGAACGCCGTTTTGGTCCAGAACGGACACACCGCGGTAACGCCGATTCTGCGCGATTTAAGTTCCCTGTTCAGCGCGCGGGAGAAGAACAGAACGTAACTCTTCGTAGCCGCGTACACGTTGATGTACGGAATGGGCTGATAAGCCGCTACCGACGCCACGTTTATTATTTTCGCGCCCTCGTGCATGTAAGGAAGAGTGAGTTGCGTCATTGCGGTAAGCGCCTTGCAGTTAATGTCGATCATGTTGAGATTATCCTGCATGGGCGTGTCGCAAAACGCCGCGAATTTTCCGAATCCGCTGCAATTTACAAGCACCGCAACGTCCGGATCGTTTTCTTTAAGCGCGTTAATATACTCGAAATAGGCGTTCGTGTCGCCGAGGTCCATGGAAAAGACCTTAGCAGGTATTCCGCAGTCTTCCGCAGTCTGATTAAGCCGTTCCCTGTTGCGCGCTATAAGCCACACTTCGTCGACCGAAAAGTATTTTTTCAATTTAAGGGCAAACTGCTTACCCATGCCGCTGCTTGCCCCGGTAATAACCGCTATTTTCATAAATAAAGTCCTTTATTTTTTTCCCGTATCGGTTGGTTTTTGCGTATCGGATTGAGATTTAATCTGCTTGTTTTTATCGAACACGAATATTTTGAGAAGAACGTAAGCCGCCGCGACGATGATCAGAATAATCGACTGCACCTGCGAAGGCGAAATGCCGATGTCCGCTCCGCCGCGATGATCGTCGCGCATGAATTCGTTGAAGAATCTGAAAACGGAGTAGGAAGCGGCGTACAGAGCGAGCAAATATCCGCGTTTTTCGGTTCTGAGAATAAGCAGCACGAACACCGCAAACGCGATAAAGCAGAAAAGAGCCTCGAAAAGTTGCGTCGGATAGCGATTTTCCCACACGCCGTTAACCGGATAACTTATTCCGAAAGGCGAATCGGTTACTTTGCCGTAGCAGCAACCGCCGAAAAAGCAGCCTATTCTTCCGAAGCCGTGTGCGACCAGTATTACGGGAGCGGCAATGTCCGCCATAAGCGGAAATTCGTCGCGCACGGACTTGTCCTTATGCAAAAACGTGACCAGAATAAAAAATCCCGCGCCGCCGATAAGTCCGCCCATAAAGGTAATGCCGCCGCTCATTTTCAATCCTTCGCCGGCAAACAAAGCCTTGATGTCTTTGACTATGTTGGAGCCTTTTCCGCCCAAAACTTCGTATATGTCCTGAAAAATATAAGCGAAAAGAAAGCCCACGACTACCGTAATAATGGAGAGAAACGAGTAAAAATCATACGCCTTGTCGCTCATTTTAAGGCGTTTTGCGAGGAAACGGAAAACCACCGCACCGATAATAAGACCGATCGCGATGCACACCGAGTACGAATAAATGGTGATCTTGCCACCGAATAAAGAAAATAATTTCGGATACATAACTAAATAATAGCACTTAATCGCGAAAATGTCAATGTTTTGGCGGTAAAAAATGATCGGATTACCGCCCAAAAAGCAACATTGTCGCGGTAAACGATTGACAAACCGCCGCCGAATATTGTAGAATATAGACTGAACTTTGCGTTGCCCGAAAAAAGAGGATTTTACATGAACGATAATCTCGGCAGAGTACGCGCGCTTGCGAAAGTTTCGCAGATCGCGCTATCAGACGAAGAATTGAATATTGTCGAAAAACGACTGCGCGACGTGGAGATAATCTATCGCGATTTAGACAGCGTGGAAACCTGCGATTTTGCGCCCATGGACAGGGCTTGCGACGCGGTGAACGTGCTGCGCGAAAACGATATTCCCTCCCCGGCAAACGGCGAAGAAATACTTAAAAACGCTCCGAATAAAGAAAACGGCAGTTTCGTCGTTCCGAGAGTGGTGGAGTAAACCGTATGGAAATAAACGAACTCACTCTCGTGCAGATCCGCGACAAAATCAAAAGAAAAGAACTTTCCGCCGTCGAAGCGGTAAAAGCGTATAAAAAAAGAATAGAAGAGCAGCGCGACCTCAACGCCGTGCTTATAACCGATTTCGTCGGAGCCGTAAAGCAAGCCGAAAAAATCGACTTTGACATTGCCTCGGGTAAGCCTGTCGGTGCTCTTGCCGGAGTCCCCGTCATAATCAAGGACAATATTGCCGTCAAAGGCATGAGAATGACCTGCGCGAGCAAGTTTCTCGAAAACTACGTTTCGCCTTACGACGCCACGCTCGTCACCCGGCTTAAAAACGCCGGCGCGATAATCATCGGAAAGTCCAATATGGACGAATTCGCCATGGGCGCAAAAAATACCAATTCGGCGTTCGAGGCGGTTAAAAATCCGCTCGATAAAACGCGTGTTCCGGGCGGAAGCAGCGGCGGAAGCGCGGCAAGCGTCGCGGCAGGACTGTGCGCGGCTGCTATCGGAACGGACACGGGCGGAAGTATTCGCCAGCCGTCCGCTTTTTGCGGCGTGGTCGGAATCAAACCCACATACGGCACCGTAAGCAGATTCGGAGTCACGGCTTTTTCGTCCTCGCTCGATCAGGCAGGACCCATCACCAAAACGGCGAAAGATAACGCCGTCATGCTGTCGGTAATTGCCGGCAAAGACGAACGCGACAGTACGTCCTGTGCGACCGACCCCGACTATTTAAGCGAACAACCGCGTGTTAAAGGCAGAAAAATACGCGTTATAAAGCAGATTTTTTCCTCTCCGCTGCTCGTAGAAGAAGTAAAATCGGCATTTGAAAATCAAATAGAAAATCTCGCGAAGAGCGGAGCGGAAATCGAATATGCGGACATGCCTTCTTTTAACGCCGGAATCGCGACTTATTTTGCAATATCCACGGCGGAAGCGGCAAGCAACCTTTCTCGTTTCGACGGAGTGCGCTACGGCGTCCGTGCGGACGGAAAAGACGTCGGCGAAGTAATAAGCCGCTCGCGTGAAAACGGCTTCGGCGCGGAAGTTAAAAAACGCATAATGACCGGGAATATGACGCTTTGCGGAGAAAATTACCAAAAATATTACCTTAAAGCCATGAAAATGCGCGCCCGTATAAGACAGGAACTCGAAAGCGTTCTCTTTGGCTGCGACTTTGCGATAACGCCTGCAGCCCCCACGACCGCGCTCCCGTTCGACTATAAAGCGACTAATCTGTACGAAGAATACTACGGCGACATGTTCACCGTCATCGCCAATTTAAGCGGCAATCCTGCGCTCTGCATTCCGATGAAAACGAGCGGCACACTGCCGGCAGGACTTCAACTTATCGGCAGACGATTCGACGAAAAAACGCTGTATTCGGCGGCAATCGCAATCGAGGAGGGCTTATTATGAACGATTACGTCGTATCGATAGGACTCGAAGTGCATTGCGAACTCAAAACAGCAACCAAACTGCTGTGTTCGTGCAAAAACGAATTCGGCGGAGAACCCAACACCCGTATCTGCCCCGTATGCGCGGCTCTTCCGGGCGCCATGCCTGCGTTAAGCCGCGAAGCGGTGGACCTTGCGATTAAAGCGGGACTTGCGCTCGGCTGCGAAATTCAGAAATACTGCAAGTGGGACAGAAAAAACTTTTTCTATCCCGATTCGCCCAAAGCCTGGCAGACCACGCAGGCGGAATTGCCGCTGGTTAAAGGCGGCGCGGTCGAATTCGACTTCGGCGGCGAAAAGAAAACCGTGCGTATAAACCGCATCCACCTCGAAGAGGACGCCGGCAAACTTATCCACGACGGCGGTAAAACCTATATCGACCTCAACAGATGCGGCGTTCCGCTCATCGAAATAGTCACCGAACCCGACCTTCATTCTCCCGAAGAAACCGTGGCGTTTCTGGAAGAACTCAAGCGCGAAATACGCTATTCCGGCGTGTCCGACGTGAAAATGCAGGAAGGATCCCTGCGCGTGGACGTAAACCTGTCTGTCGCAAAAAAAGGCGAAAGTGCGGGTGAACGTACCGAAACCAAAAATCTCAACTCGTTTTCGGCGGTGAAACGCTCGTGCGAGTACGAGGCGAAGCGGCAGATAAGCGTGTGCGAACAAGGCGGAAGAATATACCGCGAAACGCGCCGCTGGGACGACGTTAAAGGCGAAGGCTCCGTCATGCGCAGAAAAGAGGATATGGACGACTATCGCTATTTCACCGAACCCGACCTTCAACCCGTCGTTTTGTCCGACGAATATATCGAAAATCTCAAAAAAAGCCTGCCCGAAAGCGCAAAAAGCCGCGTGCGCCGCTATACCGAAAAATTCGGACTTCCCGAATACGACGCAAAAGTCCTCACGATAGAAAAAGAGATAAGCGACCTCTTTGACCAAACGGCGGAATTCGGCGCGGATCCTAAAAAAGCGTCCAATTTCATTATGGGCAGCGTCATGCGCCTTATGAAGGACAACGGCGGAAAAATCTTCGTAAACGCCCGTCAGATTGCGGAAATGCTCGCTCTTGCCAACGAGGGGAAAATAAGTCTTTCCACGGCAAAAGACGTGCTGCTGCCTGCCATCCGCAGCGAAAGCGACCGTCCGCTCGATATAGCCGAAAAAGCCGGCGTCTTGCAGATTAACGACGTAAACGCTCTTGAAGAACTGGTCGGAAAAGTGCTCGGCGAAAATCAAAAGGCGGCAAACGACTATGTCGGCGGCAATAAAAAAGTAATATCGTTTCTTACCGGAGCGGTTATGAAAGCGTCGAAAGGCAAATTCAATCCCGAACTCGTAAGCAAAACAATTATTAAAAAATTAAATCAAAAGGAGTAAGAAAATGAAAGTTTATCGTACTGAATTCCCCAATCCGCAATTCGAGCGCGAAAATTGGCTGTGTCTCAACGGCGAATGGGAATTTGAAATCGACAACGCCAAAGTCGGTAAAGAAAAGGGCTATCAGAACCGCCCGTCGCTCGACGGCAAAATCAACGTTCCGTTCGCTCCCGAAAGCGAACTCAGCGGCGTCGGCAACACCGACTTCATGTTCGTCGTTTGGTACAGAAAGGAAGTCACTCTTCCCGAAAGCATGAAGGGTAAACGCGTGTTTCTGCACTTCGGTGCGGTCGATCACGAAGCGACCGTGTTCGTAAACGGCAAACAGGTTGCCTATCACATGGGCGGATTCGTTCCGTTCAGCGTCGAAGTCACCGAATTCGGCGACAAATTCACCGTTGTCGTTTGCGCCGAGGACGATACGACGACTGCAATCGGTCACGGCAAACAGTGCCCCAGACTCAACAGTTACGGCTGCTATTACACCCGCACGACAGGCATCTGGCAGAGCGTCTGGCTCGAAGCGGTCGGCGAGCGTTACATCGAAAATTTCCGCGTAACGCCCATGATCGATTCCAAAGAAGCCGTGCTCGAAGTGGAAGCAAAGGACTGCTATGGCGCAGAAATCGTCGCAGAAGCGTTCTATGAGGGTAAAAAGCAGGGCGAAACTCGCTTTAAGATGACCGACGGCTGCACGACCTCGACCATTAAACTCGACGAACTGCATTTGTGGGAACTCGGTAAAGGCAGACTTTACGACCTCACTATAAAGATGATCTATAACGGCAAAGTCACCGACGAAATCAAATCGTATTTCGGTATGCGCTCGGTAATGTTCGACGGAATGAAATTCCTGCTCAACGGCAAGTCCGTGTTCGGCAGATTCGTGCTCGATCAGGGTTTCTATCAGGACGGAATTTTCACCGCGCCCGACACCGACAGATTTATTCAGGACATCAAAATTTCCATGGATATGGGCTTCAACGGCGCCCGTCTGCATCAGAAGATTTTCGAGCCGCTCGCGCTTTACTACTGCGATAAAATGGGCTACATGGTGTGGGACGAATATCCCAGTTGGGGACTGGATCGCCACAGTTTCGAATGTGTAAATCAGTACCTCTACGAATGGATGGAATGCGTAAAGCGCGACTACAACCATCCGTCCATAATCGGCTGGTGTGTGCTTAACGAAGTGTGGGACCGCGACCGTAAGCGCGTCAACGACGAAGCGATTAAAATCGGCTACTGGGCAACCAAGTGGTACGATAAATCCCGTCCCGTCATCGATACGAGCGGCGGATTCCATATCGTCACCGACACGTTCGACGTCCACGACTACGAAGGCGATCTCGAAAAGTTCGCCGAAAAATACGAGAAAGGTCAGTTCGTCACGTTCGACAAGGTTCAGAAATACGAAGGTCAGCCCTATTGGCTCAGCGAATACGGCGGAATCAAGTATATTCCGTTCGGCGACAGAGAGCAGGGCAGTTGGGGCTACGGCGACGCCGCTAAAAATGAAGAAGAGTTCTTGCAGCGCTATTGCGGCATAACCGCTTCGATCATGAAAAACCCCGACACATGGGGATTCTGCTACACTCAGATTTATGACGTAGAGCAGGAAGTAAACGGACTTTACACCTACGACAGAAGATGCAAATTCTCCGAAGAGGGAGTAAAGCGCATCCGCGAGTGCAACAGCGCGAAAGCGGCAATAGAGGACTAACCATCGGGCTCTGCCGAAAGCCGTGCGAAAAGCATTCTAATCGCATGTAACTATAAATAAGAATAAAAGGCGGGCTGGCGTTCTATAAGGCGCGGCTCGTCTTTTTATATGCCTCGTTTTTATGTCCGATATGCCGTAAGCGGCAGAATTATCTTTAACGCGAAAAGCCGAAAAACGGCACTGCTCCGAAAAGAAGGAGGGCTGCTCGTATATCTCGTATATAAAGTATAAAGAAAAACGGTCAAAGCCTTTACGACTTCGACCGTTTCGAATTATTTAAGTCAATCGACTAATCTTCGTATGCGCAGAGAATTTTGGTGCCTGCGTAAGCGACGATACCGGGGATCATGCTCAACCATGCGCCGAGCGTGCAAACCGTCTGGGGGAACTGTCCTTCCGGATATGCTCTTAAGAAGAACTTTCTATAGCCCTTTGCGTTAAAGACTTCGTTAAGACGAATGTTAACGCTCATTGCGTATACGAAGGAAGCAACCCACAGCATAATGCCGAAGCCCATGATGATCGCGGTGATGATGGTGATGTACTTCTTGTCGAAGTTGAATTTGATTACGCCTGCAGCGGCGAGCAGAGTTGCAAGTCCGAACAGGAATCCGCATCCGGCTATCGTGAACATAAGCACGAACATGACTTTATAGAAGCCGGCAATATCGCCAGAGCCTGAAAGGAAGCAATCCCAACCGACGCCGGAGGTAAATCTCTTTGCGATAAGTTCGAGTGCGTTTGCGCTGATCTCGGTTTTCTCATCCGGTTTCGAGTCCGGGTTAGAGATAAGATAAAGTTGGTTCTGCAGAGTAGCGGGGCTGTTCGCAACGCCGTCTTTGCAGATGTAATACGTCGAGAAATAGTAATCGATGAAAGGCAGGAAGAACACTCCGACGCAAGCCGCCATGCAGAGAATAGTTGCGTAAATGTGTCTGCGCTTATAAGGATAGAGAATGGAGTTGTCCTGCAACTTCATCGTGCATATAAGCGAAATAAGCAGCGACGCAAATCCGTATACCGCAATCAGGAAGGGAAGAGGCGTCATTTTCGATTCGACGCCGGTCAAAGACTTGAACGCGAACGCCGACCAACTTTTCGCTTCGCTTGCCACGGTGGACATATTCTTGGAAGAGAATTCGTAGGTGTTGAGGTGGTTGATGTACGGAACGTAGAACAACACGGTTGCCGCAGCGATTACGAAAAGTCCGATGTGCATGATATTGATGAACTTCTTTCCGAATGACTTTTTGTGAACGTAACTTTCAAACAAACAAAAGCCGTCGTAAACCGCGATGGCAATCGCAAGAAGAAGAATAGCGTAGTTGAACATAACGAGTGCGGCTTCGCTTCCCACGGGAGTGACGTCGATTAAAGACGTGTTGGTCGTGGTGACCGAAGTACCGGTTTCGGTTACTCCGCTGACGGGAGTGGTTTTGTAGAACGCTTTGAGTCCGAAAAACTGCCATCCGAGATATGTTACCGATTCGGCTAACGTAACAGACTGGTTGTCTGTATAGACACCCAGAATAGCATAGGGAAAACAAAGAGTAATCGCAATCAGAACAAACGTCGCAATGCCGGTAAAATAGATTATTCTTTCTTTCTTGAATGTACTGCTCATAATAATCTCCTGATTAAATTTCAATAAGTACCTTATAATTATAGTTGAAACCGCGGAGGTTGTCAAGTTATTTAGCAAACCATAAGACAAAAAATAAAAATTTTCACACTTTCGACATTATTAACGTTTAAAAGGCAGGAAATCTTCGTCGTCGTTCTTGTCGTAAATAAAGTCCGTACCGACAAGTCCTGCCCGGGTAATCGTGTTCGCGCCGTATTTTCCACGGATTTTGTCTATCGCCTTTTCGAGATTTTCGTTTTTGACGTGCCTGTCGTCGTCGAAAAGAGATATTTGCCCGCCCGAATTTTCCGCAACCAGCGAAAACACCGAAACGGTTATCGTACGCAGCGGATAATCCTCTTTCCACAGCGACCGCAGCAGTTCTTTTGCCGCGCGTTCGATGTCTCTGCCGGTCATAACTGGGTATTCAAGTTTTTTCTGCGCCGAAACGTGTTTCGTGACGTCGTCCGCGCTTCGTATGCTCAGATGCACGCCGTAGCCGCGTACGCCCGTTTTTCTCATGCGTACGGCGACTTTTTCGGATAGGTACGCAATGAGAATATCGACTTCTTCGTAAATTTTAAGGTCGCGAACGGCGGTCATGCCGTGACCCACGCTTTCCGCTTTTCTCTTTTTGACGTATTCGCGCACGGGTTCGTCGTCGAGACCAAGAGCGTTGTTTTTCATCTTCGCTCCGTTGATTCCGAAGTGCGCGCGCAGTACTTTTTCGTCCGCCTTCGCCAGATCGCCTATCGTGCGGATATTGAGTTTAATAAGAGCCGCCGTCGTCTTTTTTCCTACCATCAGCATGTCGGAAACTGGCAGACCCCATATTTTTTGCCTGAAATCGAGCGGAGAAATAAGCGTCGGTCCGTCCGGTTTTTTCATATCGCTGCCCAGTTTCGCGAACACTTTGTTGAAACTTACGCCCACGGAAACGGTAAGACCCGTTTCTTTTTTAACCGTTTCGCGTATGGTATCGGCAAGCGCCACGCCCGAGCCGTACTGTTTTTCCGCTCCGGTGCAGTCCAGCCAACATTCGTCCGGACCGAACGGCTCCACTTTGTCGGTAAAGCGTGTGTAAATGTCGAACACGCGCGAAGAATACTCCGAATAATGCGAAAAATGCGGCGGAACGCATTTAAGCCGGGGTTCTTTTTGCATCGCTTCCCAAATGACGTCGCCCGTTTTGATGCCTGCTTTTTTGGCAAGTTCGTTTTTCGCCAGAATAACGCCGTGCCGCTTTTCGGGATTGCCGGAAACTGCGAGCGGCAGATCTTTGAGCGCCGGATTAAGCACGCACTCCACCGAAGCGTAAAAATTATTGAGATCGCAATGTAAAATCAATCTGTCCATTACAGACATTATATCACAAAAAAGCAGACAGTCAAACGTTTGCGGTCAAAAACGACCGCTTTAAATGCAAAAATTTGCAAAAAATAAATGTGCCGCCGCGTTTTCTTGACATTAAAAAATTTTTGTGCCATAATAATCCGTGAAATCGTAAAAAGAGGTCGTTTCAGGTGGAAGAACAACGAAAATTCAAACTCGTAAGCAAGTACTCGCCCACCGGAGATCAGCCGCAGGCAATAGCGTCGCTGGTCGAGGGTTTTCGGTCGGGACTT
>CAKQDN010000006.1 GCA_934229275.1 uncultured Clostridia bacterium
GTGATAGCCGCGCTCAACCGCCCGGCGCTCGTGCTTGCCCACAATAAAACGCTCGCGGCGCAACTATGTAACGAAATGCGCGAATTCTTCCCCGAAAACAGAGTGGAATTTTTCGTTTCGTATTACGACTACTATCAGCCCGAAGCCTACATCGCCAGCACCGATACTTATATCGAAAAAGACATGTCGATAAACGACGAAATAGATAAACTCCGCCACAGCGCGACCTGCTCGCTGCAAGAACGCCGCGATACCATAGTCGTCGCGTCCGTTTCCTGCATATACGGCTTGGGCGCGCCCGAAGAGTATTACCGCCTGTCGCTTTCTCTCCGACCCGGAATGCAGATGGAAAGAGAGGAACTTATAAGAAAACTGGTCGCAATCAATTACAAACGCAACGATGTTGACTTCGACCGCACCTGTTTCCGCGTCAAAGGCGACGTCGTGGACATATTCGTCGCGTCGTCCAGCGAGTACGCCGTAAGAGTGGAATTTTTCGGTGACGAAATAGACAGTTTAAGCGAAGTGGAAGTGGTAAGCGGCAGAATAATCAACAAACTCAAACACGCCGCGATTTTCCCCGCGTCGCACTACGCCGTCGAGCAAAAAACGCTGCAAAACGCCATTCTCGCCATCAAAAAAGATATGGACGACCGCGTCGAATACTTCACGCAGAACGGCAAACTCATCGAGGCTCAGCGAATCCGCGAACGCGTTACCTACGACACCGAGATGATGCAGGAAATCGGCTATTGCAGCGGAATCGAGAACTATTCGCGCTATTTCGACGGCAGGCAGCCGGGCGATCCGCCTTATACGCTTCTCGACTATTTTCCGCGCGACTTTATAATGTTCGTGGACGAAAGCCACATGACCATACCGCAGGTGCGCGCCATGTACCACGGCGACAGAGCGAGAAAAGATTCGCTCGTGCAGTACGGATTCCGTCTGCCGTCGGCGTACGACAACCGTCCGCTTAACTTCGACGAATTCAACGCGAGAATAGGACAAACCGTGTACGTTTCGGCAACGCCTGCCCCGTACGAACTTGCGCTTGCGAACGGAATGGTCGCCGAGCAACTCATCCGCCCGACGGGACTTATCGATCCGTCCGTCGAAGTCCGACCCGTAAAAGGTCAGATAGACGACCTGTTGTACGAAATACGCCAAACCGTGAAAAAAGACGGCAGAGTACTTGTCACCACGCTCACGAAAAAAATGGCGGAAAGCCTTACGTCCTTCATGAGCGAAAACGGCATAAAAGTGCGCTATCTGCACTCCGACATCGACACGATGGAGCGTATTACGATTATAAACGACCTGCGCGCCGGCGAATTCGACGTCGTCGTGGGAATAAATCTTCTCCGCGAAGGACTGGACATCCCAGAGGTTAAACTGGTCGCCATTCTCGACGCCGATAAGGAAGGCTTTTTAAGAAGCGAAACGTCGCTTATTCAGACCATAGGAAGAGCGGCAAGAAACTCGGAAAGCCGCGTCATCATGTATGCCGACGTCATGACCGGCTCGATGAAACGCGCGATAGAGGAAACCGACCGCCGCCGCAAAATTCAGTCCGAATACAATAAAATTCACGGCATTACGCCCAAAACCATAATAAAACCGATAAAAAACACGATAGAGATAACCACCAAAGCGACCGAAAAAATAAAAGCCGAAGACATATCCGCCGAAGTGGAAAAACTCACCGGGCTTATGCGCGTCGCAAGCGGTCAACTCGACTTCGAAACCGCTATAAAGATGCGCGACAGAATAGCCGAACTGAAAAAGATGCAGTCTAAAATAGCAAGCATACGGAAATAATTTTCTTCCGTGAAAAAGGAAAACACAATGGATTATATAAAAATCAAAGGCGCAAGAGAAAACAATCTCAAAAATATAAATCTCACTATTCCGCGCGACAAACTGGTCGTGTTCACGGGCGTTTCCGGCAGCGGAAAAACCTCGCTTGCGTTCGATACGATCTTCGCCGAAGGTCAGCGAAGATATATGGAGTCGCTGTCGTCGTACGCCCGTCAATTTTTGGGACAGATGAGCAAGCCCGACGTTGACAGCATCGAAGGACTGAGCCCTGCCATTTCGATAGACCAGAAAACTACGGGCAGGAATCCGCGTTCCACCGTGGGAACGGTAACCGAAATTTACGACTATCTGCGACTTTTATACGCGCGCGTCGGCGACGTGCATTGTCCCGAATGCGGCGCGCTCGTCGAAAAGCAGTCGGTCGATCAGATAATAGACAAAATTCTCGCTTGCGGAGAGGGTACGAGAGTGATTATCGAAGCCCCCGTCGCGAGAGGCAGAAAAGGCGAATATAAAAAGGAAATAGAAAGTTTCCGTAAAGCAGGCTATTCGCGAATAAAAATCGACGGCGAAATTCACGGACTGGACGAAGAATTCAACCTCGACAAACAAATCAAGCACAATATAAGCGTGGTAGTCGATCGCCTCGTATTGAAGGACGGCATAAACACGCGGCTCAGCGACAGCCTCGAAACCGCACTTAAAATAGGAAACGGGCTTGTCATCGCCGATTTTTCGGGCGAAGAAGAACTTTTTTCCACGCAGTACGCCTGTCCGCATTGCGGCGCGTCCGTACCCGAAATAGAACCGCGCGTGTTTTCGTTCAACTCGCCGTTCGGAGCCTGCCCCGATTGTCTGGGACTGGGCTACAAGCAGCACGTCGATCCCGCGCTCATTTACGGCGACGGCAGTAAGTCGCTGCGAGAAGGCGCTCTCACGGTTTCGGGCTGGAACATGGATATGGGCAACATGAGCGAAATGTACTTCAACGCGCTTTCGAAGCATTACGGTTTCTCGCTCGACACGCCCTATCGAGACCTTCCCGAGGATATAAAACAAATACTTTTGTACGGAAACGGTGGCGAAAAAATCGATATGGAATATAAGTCCGGAAGATTTGCCGGCAGTTTTTCCAAGAGTTTCGAAGGCGTAGTCAACAATCTCGAACGCCGCTACCGCGAAGCAAGCAGCGACTACGTCAAAAGCGAAATAGAAAAATACATGACGATAACGCCGTGTAAAACCTGTCACGGCGACCGACTTAAAAAAGAGGCGCTTGCGGTTACGGTGGGCGGAAAAAACATCGCTCGGCTTTGCGAAACGTCCATAGTAAACATCCGCGAATTTTTGCGCTCGCTCGAACTCGGCGAAACCAAACAAATAATAGCGGCTCGTCTGTTAAAAGAAATCGACGCGCGCCTGACCTTCCTTATAAACGTCGGACTGGGTTATCTCACTCTTTCGAGAGGAGCGGCAGGACTATCGGGCGGAGAAGCGCAGCGTATACGTCTTGCAACGCAGATAGGATCGGGACTTACGGGAGTGCTGTATATTCTCGACGAACCGTCAATAGGTCTGCATCAGCGCGATAACGACAAACTTATCGCAACGCTCGAACGTCTGCGCGACCTCGGCAACACGCTTATCGTTGTGGAGCACGACGAAGACACCATGCTTCATTCCGACTATCTCGTGGACGTCGGACCCGGAGCGGGCGTACACGGCGGTCAAATAGTCGCAGCCGGCACCGTTAAAGAAGTCATGGACAACCCGAATTCGCTCACGGGCAAATACCTTCGCGGCGAACTTTCGATAAAAACGCCCGAAACGCGCCGCCCGATCACCGATAAATTCATCGTCGTAAAAGGCGCAAGAGAAAACAATCTCAAAAAAATCACGGTAAAATTTCCTCTCGGCGTGATAACCGCCGTCACCGGCGTGTCCGGAAGCGGCAAGTCCAGCCTCGTAAATCAGATTTTGTACCCGGCACTCAGCAATCCCATCATGAAAACGCGCCTTGTCGAGGGTAAATACGATTCGATAGAGGGAGCGGAGTATATCGATAAGGTGATAAACATCGATCAGAGTCCGATCGGTCGCTCGCCGAGAAGTAACCCTGCAACCTATACCGGAGTGTTCTCTTTCATCCGCGAACTGTTCGCGAAAACGCCCGACGCACAGTCGCGCGGCTATAAATCGGGCAGATTCTCGTTCAACGTAAAGGGCGGAAGATGCGAACACTGCGCCGGCGACGGAATAATCTGCATTTCGATGAACTTCCTGCCCGACGTTTACGTCCCCTGCGAAGTGTGCGGTGGCAAGCGATTCAACCGCGAAACGCTCGAAGTGCGCTATAAAGGCAAAAATATTTCCGACGTTCTGGATATGACGGTAGACGAGGCTTGCGACTTTTTCGAACCCATTCCGAATATCTACAATAAAATAAAAACGTTGCAGGACGTGGGGCTGGGATATATCAAATTAGGTCAGCCGGCAACCACGCTTTCGGGCGGTGAGGCGCAACGCGTTAAACTCGCAACCGAACTGAGCAAGCGTTCGACCGGAAAAACGCTGTACATTCTCGACGAACCGACGACCGGACTTCACATGGCGGACGTCGATAAACTGATAACCATTTTGCAGCGGCTCGCGTCGGGCGGCAACACGATAATAGTTATCGAGCATAACCTCGACGTCATTAAGTGCGCCGATTATATCGTCGATCTCGGACCCGAAGGCGGCGACGAGGGAGGAACGATCGTCGCGCTCGGAACGCCCGAAGAAGTCGCGGAGAACAAAAGCAGTTACACGGGTATTTTCCTTAAAAAAGCACTCGAAAGACATAAAAACGATTAGAATCTAAACAAAAACGAAAGCGTCCGATCCGAAAAAGACCGAACGCTTTTTAATTTAGTTTTATATTTGCAATTAAATTGCGACTACGAAAAAGACCGATTATTTTCTGCCGATATTACGGCTTCCGTTGTTTCTTCCGGACGCAGCGAGCATGCGTTTACGCTTGGACGCGAACTTAACCACGAACACGATAACAAGAAGCACGGCGATTATTCCCACGCCGACAAGACCGATAATCTGCAGCGGCGTAATCGAATAAGTCACGAGCGTTTCGGTAAGAACGTAGCATGTGCGAACGCCCTTTTCCTGATCGAAATATCGTATTTCGGTGTACTTCGAATTCTGGTCGAATATGCCCACGATCTCGACCGGAGTGCCCGATTTAAGCACGTTTCCGGTAATGACGTATTCGCCTGCAACGACGTCGTAAATGTCGGCGTCCTTTTTAAGATCCGCGTTGTATTGAGGGCGTTCGTCGTCGGGAGTTACCGTGTTCGTCGCAAGCATGTCGCGCGCGATAAAGCCGATTTGCGAACCGCAACTGACTTTCAGCCAGGTGACGCCGTCCGCTTCGTAATCGGCGAAAGGCAAAATTCTGACCTGAACGTTTTTACCGACGTTATCCGAAAGTTTTGCGCCCCCTGCCGACGGGAAACGATAAAGAGCCGTGTTTTCGTACAGCGTTCTCGCCGTCGTGAATTCGGGTTCGTGTTCGGGCTTGGAGTTTCCTATAAGACCTTTGTAAACGTAGCCTTCTTTAAGTCCCGCTTTGTCCTCATACAGAACGTAACTCATCCTTTCGGTTTCGTAAAGATTGTATTTTCCGACTATTACGGTCGAGCCCGACGGTATTTTTCCGAGAACCTTCGTGCTGTTGGGCGAGAGATAAACGTTTGCGTCGCTTGTAACCGTGCGGATGATGCCGTTCGTGTCGGTATAGGTAAGGTCGGCTACGGGCGCTTCGGCGGCGGAAGAGGGCTTGAAGTTGAACACCTTATGTAAACTCGTACAGGTCACCACGACGTCGCCGAAATCGGTGTAGTCGTTGGTAAGCACCGAAAGCGTAATGTTCGTGGCGTTTTCGTCCACGCGATTGGTGAAAAGCAGTTCGCCCTCGTCGGTGTAACGCGAAAGCTCGCCTTTCGTAAGGCAGAACAGCGATTTGTCCGCACCGATGTCGAAGTCCAGTATTCCGCTTTGTCTTACCACCGCGTAATCCGTTCCGTCCTTATAAACGCCGTTTTCGGTGAGATAGTACATCTGACCTCCGAAATATTCGGTTTTCACTTTAAGCGCGTTGCGGATAAAAGTCAGTTCGCCTTCGTCGTAAAGATAAATTTTGCCGTCCGTCAGAATATATAATCCGTTTTTGCCGTACGCGAGCGAAGTGATCGTGCCGCCCGAATAGGGAAGAGAAGTCGGCTGCTCGTCGATTTTATCGGCGTTGAAAGCAAAAAGTCCGCGTTTTCCGTACGCGTACAGCGTGCCCGAATAGTTCGAAGCGATTGCCGTCGGACGCGTAATGTCTATGTATTCGATTTTGTCGCTCATTGCGGCGATTCGATTGTTAGCGTAGTCCGCCACGAACAATTTGCCGTAGTCTGAGTACGTCATGCCCGGGAACGCGAAAAATCCCGTCTGATTGCCTGCGCACGCGAAAACCAAAGAAGTTTGGTCGCCGCTCGTTCTATAAAGTTCTCCGCCGGCCGTTATCGAATAAAAATCGTTTCCGTGCACCGAAACCGCGATTTCGTCGCCGGGAAGAGCGATGGATTCGTTCGTTTCGGGATTATGCGCCTTTTTCGCGCCGTAATACGAAACGACGTCGCCGGTAAGAAGATATTCGACGTTTTTGCAGTAGTCGAATATAACGCTCGTGCCGCTTGCGTCAACCGAATAAATATCCGAGTATCCGAACGCGTCGCTTGCGACGGAGTAGTACGCTTTGTTTCCGCACCGCGCGACCGAGGTTATGTCGCAGCCGGTCGCAACCGTCGTGCGGCTGTCGTCGGGCGCGTTTACTATAACGATGTCCGAGCCGTCCGCGATGTAAACGTCCGAGCCGAGTACGGTGAAGTCGTCGCACTTGCCGTATATTTTTTTGGCGGCGTTACCGTCGGAAATAACGAAAACACCGTCTGCGGTCGAATACGCAACGGTCATACCGTTTTTCTCGTATTTCGTAACGCTTTGAATGTCCGATTCTCCCGTTATTTCGTAATCGTACGAAAAGGAGTACAGTTTGTCCGCCGAATAGATCACGATTCCGTCATCCGAACAGAATAAACCCGACGGAACGCCCACGAAAGCGTATTTATCCGACGTTATTTCCTTTTCGGCGAAAGCAACCGAAACCGAAAGCGAACACAGCAATGCCGTCGCGCACACTACCGATATTAACTTCAAAAATCTTTTCATGCGAACATTGTACCATAAAAAAAGAAAAAAGTAAATAATATCGGCGCATTTGACCGCATAAAAATGCATTCGCAGTCTTTCGCCGCATGCGAATATTGTCGCTTTTCCGTCCGAACGAAAGCGTTGTTGCGTCCGCAAAATGCCGAATTATGAAAAAAATTCGAAAAAAAGTTTAAAATGGGTATGGACAAGCGGCGAATTCTGTGTTATAATATTTGCCGAAAGATACTCTACAAGGAGAAATGTTTTGGAAAAAATAGCAATTATTGATTTGGGCAGCAACTCGGCGCGTCTTGTTCTGGTCGAAATACTTCCCAACGGACATTTTGTCGTGTTCGACGAATTGAAGGAAACCGTGCGTCTCGGTCAGGATATGGACAGGGACGGCTTTTTAAAGCCCTCACGCGTGGCGCAGGCTATTAAAACGCTTAAAATGTTCCGCAAACTCTGCGACAGTTACGGCGTCGAGAAAGTTTACGCTTTTGCAACCAACGCGGTCAGAAGAGCGAAAAACCAGAAGAGTTTCATCGAGGAAATCAACACCGTCTGCGGCTTCAAATTCAAGGTTTTAAGCGAAGAGGAAGAAGCGCAGCACATCTACTACGGCGTTATAAACTCGCTCGATATATCGAAAGCGGTCATCGTCGATTTAAGCGGCAGCAGTCTGCAACTCATTTGCTACAACCGCCGCAATATCGTCTACCGCGAAAATCTGCCGTTCGGCACGATAACGCTTACGGAACTGTTCAAAGACCCCGGCGTTTCGGCTGCAGAGCAGATGGACAACATCTATCAGTACGTCTACACGCAGTTGTCGCGCGTCGAGTGGCTTAAAACACTCGATCCCGACTATCAGTTTATCGGCTGCGGCGGCGCGTTCCGCAACCTCGCGAGAATAAGCAGAAGAGTGAGGAAATATCCGCTCGAAATGCTTCACAACTACGTTTTGTCGCAGGATAACTTCAATTCCGTGTACGAAATGTTCCGCGCGCTCGATCCCGAAAAACGCAGCAGAATAAGAGGACTCGGCTCGGGAAGAGCGGATATTTTCCCGGCGGCTCTTGCGTGCGTAAAGAGCGTGTTCGAACTCACCTCGTTCGATAAACTTACAGTTTCGGGCTACGGCGTGCGCGAAGGCTTTATGTTCAATCACGCCGTTCCCACCACGATCGAAAAGCCGATAAGCGATATTCTCGGCTATTCGGCGTACACCACCATGTACTTCTCGGACGTGAACATCCGCCATTCCGAACAAGTGTGCATGCTCAGCATACAACTTTTCAAGCAATTACGCGTTCTGCACAAATTACCGCGCTTTTATATGAAAGTATTGCGTATCGCCGCGCTTTTGCACGATGCCGGCGCGCGTATCAAATTCTACAACAGATATAAACACGCCTACTATTTTATTCTCAATTCCAACCTTTGCGGAGTCAGTCACCGCGAAATCGTGCTTGCCGCGTTCGTGGCTCAGGGAATAAGAAGCGACGAATTCAATATCAACGAGTGGAACAAATTCAAAGACATCGTCACGGAGGAAGATCTCACCGCCGTCATGCGCCTGTCGGTTATTCTGCGTATCGCCGAAAGCCTCGACAGAACCATGAACAGTTGCGTCAAAGACATCAACTGCGACGTCCTCGGCGACTCCGTAATCATGAAAACCGAAACCGAAGGAGACTGCACGCTCGAACTTAAAGACGCGTCCGAAGCCGCTGCCGAATTCGCTCGCGCATACAGAAAAAATCTCGAAATCATATGATAATAACGCTTGCTTCCGCATCGCCGAGAAGAAGAGAACTTATCGCAAAAATACCCGGACTGCAAGTAAATATCGTTCCGTCCGCTCAGCCCGAAAAAGCCGAATTCGTAAACGCCGGGCAGTATGCCTGCGCGCTCGCCCGTCACAAAGCGGAAGAGGTGTTCGCTAAAACCGGCGGAATAACGGTCGGAGCGGATACTATCGTCGTTCTTGGCGGCAAACCGCTCGGAAAACCGCACGACGAAAATCAGGCGGCGCAAATGCTAAAGAGCCTGTCGGGAAGAACTCATTCGGTAATCACCGGCGTATGCGTCGTAAACGAGCGCATGCTCACGGCAAGATATTCGGAAACGCTCGTCACCGTCGGCGAACTGGACGACGCGTTTATTAAAGAATATGTGGCGACCGGCAGTCCCATGGATAAAGCCGGAGCCTACGGCTTGCAGGATCCGCTCTTTTCCGAAAGAGTGAAAAGCGTTTCGGGCGACCGCGATAACGTTATCGGACTGCCGGTGGAAATGCTTGCGGAAATATTAAAGGAGAATTTTAATGAGTAAAGTCAATATTGCTTTGGATATAGGAACGTGCTACACGTCCGTTTTCGTGGAAAATCAGGGAATCGTACTGCGCGAACCCACTTTGATCGCGTACACGGGAAAAGACGACACGCGTAAACTCGGCTGCGTCGGCGATCAGGCTGCCGATATAATAGGAAAAGCGCCCGATAACACGACGGTCGTTCGTCCCGTCCACGGCGGCTACATATCCGATCCTGCCGCGGCAACCATGATGCTCGGTCAGTACCTCAACAAAATTAACGTGGAAAAAAGTTTCTTCACGCGCATTAACGCCGTGCTTGCCGTTCCGACCGGACTGTCGGTAGAAGAGCGCAAGCAGTACGGCGACGTGTGCTACGACGCCGGCATCGCCAACGTGGACATGGTGGACAACATAATGCTGTCCGCTCTTTCCATGAACCTTCCGGTAGACGCAGCGGCAGGAAACCTCGTCGTCAACATCGGCGGCGGCTCGACCGAAATCGCGCTCATCAGTCTTTGCGGAATAATAACCGGCTGTTCGGTCAGTATAGGCGGAGATATGATGGACGCGGCAATCTGCGACTACGTCGTGGGTAAATACGGTCTGCGCATCAGCAAAGCGCTTGCAAGAAAAATCAAGGAAGAAATCGGCAGTCTGTACCCCAACGACAACGCCGGACTGGAAATAAAGGGAGTTAATTCCAAAACTCTCGTGCCGGCAACCTGCACGGTTTACGCCACCGACGTCTACGAGTCGCTCATGCCCTATTACAGCAAGGTTTCCGAAGCCGTCCGCGACGTCATCAAAACCTGTCCCAAATCGTTTGCCGCAGACCTTACCGAAAAGGGCGTGTACGTCACCGGCGGAGCGTCCAGAATACTCGGACTTGACCGAGTCATGAGAAAAGCACTCGACCTCGACGTCCACATTTCGGCTCACCCCGACTATTCGGCTTGCGCAGGCGGCGGAAAACTGCTCTCGAATCGCGAATTGCTGAAAAAAATACTCGGAAACTGAACGGATAAATAAAAACATAACGAAATCACACGACAGAAAACAGCCTTATGCGACATAAACGGCTGTTTTTTTATTGTCCGAAAGCGTTATAATCGAGTGGAAGACAACGGGAGGCTGAAATGTCGAGAGTAATAGTAATAACTTCCGGCAAAGGCGGCGTGGGTAAAACGTCGATAACGCTGGGTATAGGAAGGTGTCTTAGCGCAATGGGCATGAAAACGCTGCTCGTGGACACCGATATGGGACTTAACAATCTGGACGTGCTTATGAACGTCGAGGACAAAATAGTGTTTGACATTGCAGACGTGGCGGAGAACAGATGCCGCCCAAAGCAGGCGCTCGTCGAGGACGGCGATAGCGAAAATCTGATGATAATGCCGTCGGTGAGAGGTTACAGAACGAACGAGATAACGGGCGAACATCTTCGCTCGATAATTCGCTCGCTCGACTGCTTCGAGTATATTCTGATCGATTGCCCGGCAGGCATCGAACTCGGGTTTCA
The DNA here is from genome assembly GCA_934229275.1 of uncultured Clostridia bacterium. GTDB lineage: Bacteria > Bacillota > Clostridia > Christensenellales > Pumilibacteraceae > Neoclostridium. The sequence goes on from CAKQDN010000006.1 coordinate 10,917, forward strand.
CCGCGCCGTATCGGCTGCAAACGAAGCGCTGGTCGTAACGACGCCGCACGTTTCCGCCGTTAAAGACGCCGGCAAGGTTATAAGCATACTGTCGTCCTATCGTATGCCTGCTCGGCTTATAGTCAACCGTGTGCGCGGAGATATGGTGGTGGACGGCGAAATGGCTTCGCCCGAAGATATTCGTTCGGCGCTCGGAATACCGCTTTGCGGAATCGTCCCCGAAAATGACGAAATCAACGGTTTGTCCACCTCCGGCGAACGATTGAGAAGCGACGGCACCGGCAGCCGAGCCATGCAAATGCTGTGCCGCAACATTGTCTACGGCACCGAAAACGCATACGACTGCACGCAGGAATTCCGCGGTTTGTTCGGCGGAATAAAGCGCGCTCTCAAAAAACACCTTTAAGGAGGATAAACTATGTCCGAACAAAAAGCGGAAGAGCGCATAAGAAGAATGAGCCGCAACAGAATAACGGAAATGGAAAACACTCTGCGCATTATGAAAGCGGAACTTTATAAACTGCTCACTAACTATATGTATCTGTCGCGCGAGGACCTTGCCGTATACGTCGACGTCACGCAGGACGGCGAATTCATTTTCAACGTCCGAGCGAGAACCGAACGCTTTATAGGAGCAGGCAAGTACGTTTAATCCGTAATAAAAACGCAGTAAAACAAATACAATATCGTATGGAAAAACGCTTCGGAATAAAGATTTCGCCGTCGATATTGTTAAGCGGCGTATTTTTTGCTTTAAGCGGCAGAATTTATCTTTTCATATGCTATCTGTGCGCGCTCGCCCTGCACGAACTCGCACACGCGGCGGTCGCGAAAAGACTGGGTTACGCGCTCGAAAGAATAGATCTCGGCGCAATGGGAGCGAAAATGTCGCTCGACTGCGGAATAATAAACAAAAGCGACGAAATTAAAATCGCGATCGCCGGACCTGTCGCAAACTTTGCGCTGTGGCTGGCGGTCGCCGGCGTGTGGTGGCTGTTCCCCGACGCGTATTTTTATACCGCGGATTTTTCGACCGCAAACGCGGCTCTTTTCATTTTCAATATGCTTCCGGCATATCCGCTCGACGGCGGAAGAGTGTTTTTCGCGCTCACGTCGAAAGGCAAACGAGCAAAAACGATAGGCGCGGTCGTGTCTATAGCGTCTGTCGCGGTGCTGACCGCCGTGTTCGTCCTTAAATTGAAATCCGGAATAGCGGACGTTACGCTCGTGCTTGCCGTCTGGTTCGTGATATCCGGTTTTATAAAGAACAAAGACGCGGACGTATATCGAAAAATATACGACGCGGCGTTCCGCAGCGAAAGATTTAAAAGCGGTTTGCCGATCAGGTTTTTCGCCGTCAGCGAACAAACTACGGTAAAGACGCTTAAAAGAAAGTTAAGCAGCGAATATTTCGGCGTGTTCCGAATCATGGAAACCGGAACGATTTTAACCGAAACGGATATCGGCAAAACCGCGTCGTGCGACGAAAATCTGCCCGTTCGCGATACAAAATGCTTCAAAATGAACAAAGATAGCCGAAATAACGCTTTTTTTAGTTGATTTAGTTTAAAATATATGATATACTAACAACTGCGCGAAAAGCGGCAAACCAACTTATGATGCGGTAAAAAAATGAAATCGTCGTTAATTCTCGTGGACGTGCAGTCGTATATCGTGTCCGTCGCGCTTATAAGCGGAGGCGAACTTAAAGAGTTCTACGTCGAGTACGCGGATTCCACGGGTGTCACAGGTAATATTTATAAAGGCAAAGTCGTTAATATTCTTGCAGGACTACAATCGGCATTCGTCGATTTCGGCAGCGGAAGGAACGGCTTTTTGTCGGTTGACGAAATACTCGCGCACCGCTCGATAATGTCGCAGGCAGGCGTTATTCCCGGTAAATTATCCATAAAGGCAGGCAATTACGTCATGGTTCAGGCTACCAAAGAGCCGACGCAGATGAAAGGCGCGCGCCTTACCACCAACGTGTCGCTTCCCGGTCGTTTTGTCGTAATGACCCCGACCATCGACTTTGTCGGCGTTTCAAATAAAATAACCGACGAGCCGACGCGGCAGAAACTTACGCAACTTCTCACCAAAATCAAGCCGGAAGGCGGCGGACTTATCGCCCGCACGGTCTGCAAAGAAGCCAAGAAAAACGAAATAATCGGCGAAGTGAAACGGCTCGAAGCGCTGTGGCAGCGTATCGAATACGACTACGAAAACAAAGTGGGTATTTCGCTCATATACGACGACGGAGATCTCATCTACCGCTCGATTCGCGATATGTTCAACGACGACATCGAGGCGATTATCTGCAACGACCGCGCGACTTGCCGCAAGATCGCCGAAAGCGCGAAAGAAACGCAGCCGAAGTTGTCCGAAAAAATCAAATACTACGACAAAAGCGACGATATGTTCGCCGAATATAACGTATTAAGTCAGGTAGACGCCATTTTGTCGCCTAAAGTGATGCTGCCGTCGGGCGGCTCGCTCGTGTTCGGCTACACCGAGGCACTCACGGTTATCGACGTCAACACCGCAAAATACTCCGGTTGCGACAATCACGAAGTAACCGTTTTTAACACCAATATCGAAGCCGCGCGCGAAATAGCGCGTCAGATACGGCTGCGCAATATCGGCGGTATAATCGTCGTCGATTTTATCGATATGCAGGACGAAGTCAACCGCGAAGCCGTCATGGACGAACTTAAAAAAGCGGTGTTCGGCGACCGCGCAAAAACGCGTATCGTGGATATGACGGCGCTCGGACTGGTCGAAATAACGCGCAAAAAGCAGGGCAGCGAAATTTCTACGGTGCTTTTGGATAAATGTACGCATTGCGAGGGTCATGCGCTCACGAAATCGCACGACTATCAGTGCCGTAAAATCATGGCGTCGCTCAAAACGCTGTTCGGCAGCGGAAACTACTACGGTGCGCTCGTGTACGTCAACGACGGATTGGCGAGCCACATGATAACCAGCAGATTTTTTGCAAAGGAATGTGCCGGAGTCTGGCAAAATAAGCGCATATATCTTATTTCCGACAACGTGGATAACGACGGCTTTTACATTAAAGGCTGCGACGAAAACGCGTTCAACGTGCCTAAAAGAGGCACGCTGCTATACTGATTCCGTTCGGCGGAAAATGCGACTATATCCGTATAAAAGCAAAAAGAAAAGAACTTCGGGTTCTTTTTTTGAAAAAATCGGTCATTCGGTTGCAAAATACCGATAAACGCGGTATACTTGTCGTAACGGAAAACGACGGAGGTGCGATATGAAATCAATCGCGGCAAAAATATTGCTTTTTATTGCCGGTATCGCATGCGTCGCTTATCTGTTTGCATGCTCTTCGGTGCGCCCGACGAGTTACTCGGATGCAATCGGAGAGAAAACGTTCGACCTCGTCGCTGTCGGTAAAGATACGGACGCGGCTCACGAATACTTATTGTCTGCCGTAAAAGAAGTCCTTTCCGCGATTTCCGACGACGACAGCGGTATATCCGATTTTAATTCGGCAATCGGTCGCGTTTACGAGGGCGAGGAAAACATCCTCGGAGAGCGTGAGAAATACGTCAGCGTCGAAGTAAATCGCAGGACGTACGACGCCGTTCTCGAAGCAAAACGGCTGTATGCGCTCACAAACGAAACGTTCAACGTCTGCAGTGGCGGTCTTTCCGAACTGTGGACTGCAGCGATCCCGACCGACGCGCAACTCGCAGTCGAAACGATGGGCGTCAACAATCCGCTTCTCTTGCTCGAAAGCGTGCAAGGCGGCAAATATTATCTCGACAAAAGCATTTACCCCGAACCCGACGGCTCGGTCGTGAAAGAACACACCTTCGTGTCGTTCTCGTCGATGTCAGACGGATTTGCGCTCGATTGCGCGATCGAGACTTCCGGAAAATTAAACGTGAGCGGCTTTTCCGCAAAGATAGGCGCTGTTGCCGCATTTACGGGCAAAAGTGCGCGAAAGGACGGCAAATGGCTTTATCCCGTTTGCTCGGACGGCGGAATAAGCCTTATTGACCTGCTTGTTCCGGGCGGCTATTCGGTTGCCGTTTTCGATGTGGATAACGGAGCGAAAACGATCGGCGATTTATATGTCGGCGGTGCATTCGATCCAATGACCGGCGTTCCGACCACGCTCTTAAAAATCGACGACGGACAATATGTTCGGAAAAACGATTACGTCGTGTTCTCTGCCGTAGTTGCTCGCTCTGCCGCGGAAGCGCAGGCGCTTTGTCTTTATTCCGCAGTCACGGGAGAAAGAGCAGCCGAAAAACTGAAAGAAACGACGCTGTTTTCGTTTACCGTAACTCGCGGCGGAAACGTATACGTCACGGGGGCAGCCGACTACGAACTAAAAGCGTCGCTTTGTGACTACAACATAATAACGCAATAAAATAAACCATAACAAGGTTTTCAGGAGATAAAAACGATGAAAAACGTATACGACGTGCTGAAAGAAAGAGGCTTTATAAAACAGACCATCTACGACGAAGATCTGTATAAAATGCTGGGCGAGGAGAAGGTTAAGTTTTATGTAGGCTTCGATCCCACTGCCGACAGTCTGCACATCGGTCATTATATTCCCGTCATGGCAATGGCGTGGATGCAAAAGTACGGACACACGCCGATAGCGTTGTTCGGCGGCGGAACCGGAATGATCGGCGATCCCTCGGGACGGTCGGACATGCGCACCATGATGACGCGCGAAACCATTGAGCACAACGTAGAATGCTTCAAAAAGCAAATGTCGCGTTTTATAAATTTCGAGGGCGAGAACGCCGCGATAATCGCAGACAACGCCGACTGGCTGCTCAAACTCAACTACGTCGACTTCCTGCGCGACATCGGCGCATATTTTTCGGTGAACAAAATGCTCACCGCCGAATGTTACAAGCAGAGAATGGAAAAGGGACTTACTTTCCTCGAATTCAACTACATGCTGATGCAGGGTTACGATTTCCTCAAACTCAGCGATTTGTACGACTGCAAACTCGAGTTGGGCGGCGACGATCAGTGGTCGAATATGCTTGCCGGCGTGGATCTTATAAGAAGAAAGAAACAGCAGGATGCGTTCTGCATGACCTGCACGCTTTTGCTTACTTCCGACGGCAAAAAGATGGGAAAAACGCAGAAAGGCGCGCTGTGGTTGGACGAAAACAAATGCTCGGTGTACGATTTCTATCAGTACTTCCGTTCGGTCGAGGACGCGAAAGTGGAAGAGTGCATGAAACTGCTCACGTTTATGGACCTCGAAGAAATCGCTGAACTTTGCAAGTATAAGGACGAGCGCATCAACGAGGCTAAAAAGCGTCTTGCGTTCGAGGTTACCAAACTGGTTCACGGCGAAGAAAAGGCTCTTGCGGCACAGAAGCAGGCACTTGCTGCGTTCGGCGGCAATGCCGAAGATATGCCCACTGTCGAAATCGGCGCGAACGGCGATACTCTTATTGCCGACGTCATGTTCATGGCAGGCGTTGCGGCAAGCAAGAGTGAAGCGCGCAGACTTATCGACGGCGGCGGCGTAAAAGTGGACGAAACCAAAGTGACGTCATCCTGCGCACTGGTAAAGGACTGCACGAGCGCGAATTCCTTCGTTCTTCACAAGGGTAAAAAAGTGCACGTCAACGTAAAACTGATTTGAGCGGCGGCTATACGGCGATAAAAGAAGGCGTGTATACGCTGGAAATAAAACGCTCGGAATTTCTGGCGTATTCGTTTCCCGTCCGTGACGAGAACGACGCGGCGGAAAAACTGGCGGCTGTCAGAAAGAAACACTACGACGCCCGCCACGTTTGCTATGCCTATATTGCCGACGAGCAAGGACTTATCGCGCGCTTTTCCGACGACGGAGAGCCGAGCGGAACCGCCGGTAAGCCCATTTTAGACGTTATTAAAAAGAACGGACTGAGTAAAAGTCTGATTGCGGTCGTTCGCTATTTCGGCGGAATTCTGCTCGGAGCCGGCGGACTCACACGCGCGTATTCGGACAGTGCCGCGGGTGCGGTTAAAACGAACGGCACGATAACGTATGTGCAAAAAAACGTGTTAAAAGCGCAAACGGACTATTCGACGTATAAAAAAATAAGTTCTGCCGTCAAATCGCTCGGAGAGATTATCGAAGTCGAATATTCCGACGGCGTGACTTTTCGCCTTGCCAGCGACGACGGAGATAAAACCGGGCGCATGCTTACCGAAAGCGCAAACGGCAAAATAAGCGTTGCGCGCGAAAAGGACGAATACTTCGCGACGGAGGAAAAATGAGCGTTTTATCCGAAAAAACAGAGTATTTAAAGCGAATTACCGGCATCGACCTGCGCAGCGAAAATCGGATAGACAAAGCAGAGAAAGCGTCGTTTACCAAGTTTTCGGTCGAATGTAACGGACAAAATCGCTTTTTGTTCGTTCCGAAAAATACCGATAAGGCGATTATCGCTCTCGTGCGCGCATATTTTTCCGATACCGACCGTAAAAACGGCTCGGGCGATGTCGAAACGAAAATATATCGACTTATTAGCGGAGTGGCGACTCCCGACGAAATAGTAAAACTCGATAAAGCGACCGAAAATAAAAAGTATTTTGCTTCACTTTTAGTGACTGCCGACCCCGAAAAATGGAGCGAACTGTTTTCTTATCTCTCGGCATTGTCTACGGGGCAGGACTATCTCGTCAAATGCGACCTCGGAAGCGCGCTGTATCTTAAATTCTGCGACGGCTCATACGGCACGAGCGAAGAACTCGCCGCCGTTTTGTACGAAGGAATCACGAGCGACAGAAAAATCGATCTCGTCATATGTTCGGGCGGATTCGCGTCCGGCGCAAACGGAATAATGTCGGCGTATTCGAGAACGCTTGCCGCGTACAGACTGTGCTTTGGAAAAATCCGCAATTACAGCGACTGCGCTCTTGTCGATCTTATGCGTAAAGTTCCCGAAAAAGATCTTGTCGATTTTCTCGACTATCTTTCGGTGCAGAAGGGGGAGTATGCTCTTTCCGACACGTTAAAGACTACCGCGTCAGAATTTCTCGGGAACGACTTAAACGTCGCCGAAACCTCGAAAAAAATGTTTTTGCACCGAAACACGCTTCAGGCGCGACTGGATAAAATCGAAAATCTGACGGGGATTAACTTGCGTTCGTTCCGCGGAGCAGAACTTTTCGATCTGATAACTTCCGTAAAAACCGCGCTCGGCGAAAAATAAAAACGTCGGTTTTTCTTAAAAATGGCTTAAAACTTTGCCAAAATCATAAAAATAGAGTACTATGCGTGACATAGTACTTTTTCTTTACAAAAAAACAGCACCCGTCGGTAAAATTCCTCGGGGTGCCTTATTTAAGGAGGAAGAAATGATTAAAGGCATTTTTTGCACCCGAGAGATTTTTTGGCAAAAACGTTTTTTAAGTTAATAAAAACTTAATCGTTATCGCCTCTCACGTCCGCGTTACGGAAACAAAGTCGTTTTGATTTTTCGGCTTTTCCGTTTCGTCCGTTCACCCGTAATTTTGTTCGCTTATCGCGATTTAACCCGGGATGAGATCGACTGCTTTTAATGCGAAGAAACAATCTTCCTCTTTGCAAGGAAGATCGTTTGCTTCCGCCTTGCAATGTTATAATGCCCGGCAGTGAAAAAATTATACCGATTTTTCAAAAAAAAGGTTGAAATGCTCCCATCGTTGTGGTATAATAGTCGCATAATAAGCGACGGAAAAACCTCGCTCGATACGGAGAAAAATATGGCAATCTTTTTTGACAACCAAAGAAAAACGTTTTATCTTGAAAGTAAGAACACGAGTTATGTAATAAAAATCTCGCGGTTCGGCTTTGTCGGCAATGCCTATTTCGGCAAAAAAATCGGTCGCGACGACCTCGATTATCTCGAAGTGCTGCGCGACAGAGGCAGCGAAGTCGTTGTGTACGGCGCGCCCGACAGAAGATATTCCCCCAACGTCATGACCAACGAATATCCTGCATACGGCAAGGGTGACTTCCGCGAATGTGCTTTCGTCCCCGTTAGCGAGGACGGCTCCCGCGTGTTCGAAGGTAAATTCGTCGGTTACGAAATTCTTGGCGACAAGCCTGCGATTCCCGGAATGCCTTCGCTCTATAAAGACGGCGAAACGCTTAAAATCACGCTTTTCGACCAATTAAGCGGCGTCAAAGTCAATCTTTACTATTCGGTTTACGAAGACCTCGACGTCATCGCGAGAAGAGCGGAAATAGTAAATGAAAGCGACGGCGTGTTAATGCTCGACCGCGCCTACAGTTTCAATATCGACATGCCCGACGGCAACTATAAACTGCTTACGCAGCACGGAGCGCACTATCGCGAACGCGAACCCGAAATCACGCCCGTCATGCACGGCGTAATATCGGTCGACAGCAAGAGAGGAGCGACTTCTCTTCATTCTTCGTGCTTTATGGCACTCATGAAGGACAACGCCGGTGAGGAAAACGGCGAAGTTTACGGCTTCAACCTCGTATACAGCGGCAGTTTCCGCCTTAATTGCGAAAAAACGCCGTACGACATGATCAGAATCAACGGCGGTATAAACGACTTCGACTTCTCCTGGAAACTCGAAAAAGGCGAATCTTTCTATACGCCCGAAGCGGTTATGGTCTATTCCGACGGCGGACTGGGAAAAATGAGCCGCACGTTCCACGACTTGTACCGTAAATACCTAATCAACAGAAGATATGTAGACAGCGTTCGCCCGATAGTCATCAACAACTGGGAAGCGACCTATTTCGATTTCGATATACCCAAACTCGAAGCAATTATCGACAAAGTCAAAGGTTCCGGCATCGATATGTTCGTGCTTGACGACGGCTGGTTCGGTGAGCGCAGCAACGACCGCAAAGGTCTCGGAGACTGGGTGGTGAACGAGAATAAACTCAAAGGCAGCCTTAAAACGCTTATCGACTACGTCCACGCGTCCGGAATGAAGTTCGGCTTGTGGTTCGAGCCCGAAATGGTAAACGAGGACTCCGACGTGTTCCGCGCTCATCCCGACTGGGCAATCAAAATACCCTATCGCAACGCCGCGCCGTCACGCGATCAACTCGTGTTCGACCTTACAAAAAAAGAAGTGCGCGACTATGTGGTCGACAGCGTAAACGCCATCCTCGGCGCATACGAAATCGACTATGTAAAGTGGGACATGAACCGTAACATAACCGAGATTTTCTCGGACGGACTTACCGCGGACAGACAAAAGGAGATTATGCACCGCTATATTCTCGGCGTGTACGAAATATGCGAGCGCATCGTAAACGGCAATCCCGATATTTTCTTCGAGGGCTGCTCGTCCGGCGGCGGAAGATTCGACCCTGCAATGGGCTATTATTTCCCGCAGATCTGGACCAGTGACGATACCGACGCGAACGAACGCACCAAGATTCAGTACGGCACGAGCCTGTGCTATCCGCTGTCGCTTATGTCCTGCCACGTTTCGATCTGCCCCAACCACGCAACCGGCAGAACGACGTCTTTCATGACTCGCGCGGACATCGCTCATCTCGGAGCGACCGGCTACGAACTCGACACCACTCAGGTGACGGAAGAGGATCTGGCTCTCGTGAAAGGTCAGGTAGAAGACTATAAGAGAATGCAGGATCTTATTCTGCACGGCGATCTGTACCGCCTCGACAACCCGTACGAAAGCAACTTCTTCACCGAGGAAATTATCGCAAAAGACAAATCCGAAAGCGTTATTACATGCTATCGCAGGCTTTATACGCCCAACTATTCGGTTAAAAGAATATATCCGCGCGGTCTCGATCCGCACGCAGTCTATTTCGTAGAAGAAATGAACGCTAATCTTTCCGGCTCCACGATAATGAACGCCGGTCTCGTTCCGGTATATCCCCGAGGAGATTTCGCAACTACCGTATTCCACCTGAAAAAACAACACTAAAAATAATGCGTATCGACTTCCCCTCGGCAAAAGCAAAGCCGAGGGAGCCGTTACCGTAAAAAATCGTTAAAAAATTTTTGCTATTTTGCCGTTTTACGCTTGACATCGCAGAGAAAATGAGTTATAATAAGCGCTGTGCTTAAGTGAGTTATCGATAGGCACCGTGCGAGTGTGGCGGAATTGGCAGACGCGTAAGTTTCAGGTACTTATATGATTACTCATGTGCAGGTTCAAGTCCTGTCACTCGCACCAATTAAATTTAACTTTTATCGGGGTATAGCGCAGTTGGTAGCGCGCTTGTCTGGGGGGCAAGAGGTCGTGAGTTCAAGTCTCGCTACTCCGACCAAGGTAAATAAGCATCGTTTTGTTACGGTGCTTTTTTTTTAAGAAAAAAGCATTATGCGGCGTAAAAACACAATAAAAACTTGCGGAAAACGAGAGTAGGGGGGGTAAAATGTACAAAATATCCGTACCCGTAGATAATAGTAACTTGTCGGATATCGGACGCGAAAAAACATTGTCCGAACTTAAAAAAGTCGGCGCGGAGCGCGTTTTTCTCGCTATTCACAAATACGAAACGGATACGTTCGGGCGCGATTGTATGATAGCCGATCTGAAAGAAAACAGCCGAATTTTTCAGCCGATCGTCGAACTCGGAGATAACTACGACGCCGTCGAATTTATCGGCTGTACGGGAAATCTCGAGGGAAACCGCGTGACTTTGTCCGAAATCGCGCCGTACGGATTTGCCGCGTTTGTCGCCAAGAAGTCGTAATTTGTCGCACGGAAGCGAAAAAACGCTTGACATACGATTGTTTTCGTGTTATTATTTAATAGTAGACGAAATTCGTCTGCCTTAAGGGAGTAGCGTGCGCGGCTTCAAGCCGTGTAGCAAGTCAACAATCCCGTCTTAACCGTTGTCGGTTGACCCTGGCTTGCTTTAAAACGCGAGACTTGAGCGTAACAATTTTTTTGCTATGCGCAGGTCGGAAACCGTATTTTTTGATATTGACCTCGCATGGCGCTCCGTGCGAGGTTTTTCGTTTAAAAAGACCGCTCGTGCGGAAAAATACTTTAAGGAGAGTTGTAACCGATGGAAAAAATCAAGAACGTCGAAACGCTGACGAAAGAAAGCCTTTTGAAGCAATTGGGTACGGATTCCGAAAAAGGCTTAACCGAAAGCGAAGCACAGAAAAGGCTTAACGAAAACGGCAAAAACAAACTTGCAGAAAAGCCGAAAGACCCGTGGTATAAAATCTTTTTCGCGCAGTTCAACGACCCGATGATCTTCGTGCTGTTCGCGGCTATTCTCGTCACGATTGCAGTTTCGATATACGAAACCGTTAATTGGGTAAAAGCGGGAAACGCGTTCGATTTCTTCGGCGTGGGCGACTGGCCCGACGTCATAATAATCTTCGGAGTCGTCGTGATTAACGCGATAATAGGTACGGTTCAGGAGATAAAAGCGCAGTCGTCGCTCGAAGCGCTTAAAAAACTATCCAGTCCGGAAACGACGGTAATCCGTGACGGAAAACGCCGCAAAATCAAGTCGGAAGATCTTGTCTACGGCGATATAGTCGTTCTGGAAGAGGGCGACACGATAGGAGCGGATTTGCGCCTTATCGAATCGCACAACCTCAAAACCGACGAATCAAGCCTTACCGGCGAATCCACGCAGGTGGAAAAAGACGCGTCCGTAACCTTTTCCGAAAGCGTGGGCGTTGCCGACAGAACCAACTGCGCTTATATGTCCACACCCGTAACGTACGGCAGAGGATTGGGCGTAGTTGTCGGGATCGGAATGGAAACCGAAATCGGCAAAATCGCGTCCGCTCTCGACAGCGAAGAAGAGGACTCGACTCCGCTTCAGAAGGTGCTGGCAAAACTGTCCAAAACGCTCGGACTTATCACGCTCGCCGTAGTAATCGCCGTGCTTATCGCGGACGTTGCCTGGATATTCATCGACGGAAAAGGTACCGAAATCGAAGCATACGTCGAAGCCGTACTTTCGGCTATTTCGCTTGCCGTCGCGGCTATCCCCGAGGGCTTGCCCGCAGTTGTCACCATAGTTCTTGCGCTCGGCGTTCAGAAAATGGTAAAAGCCAACACGATAGTCAGAAAACTGCCTTCCGTCGAAACGCTCGGAGCGGTTTCGGTCGTCTGTTCGGATAAAACCGGCACGCTCACTCAGAACAAAATGACCGTCGTCGAAGCGTACGCGGACGATAAAATATATCTTCGCGAAAACTTTGCTTCCGAGCAGAACGAGCAACTCAAACTGCTCGCAAAAGGCATGTGTCTGTGCAGTAACGCAACCGTTGACGAGGGGTTATACGGCGATCCCACCGAAATCGCGCTCGTTAATTTTGCAGGCGATATGGGCATGAAAAAAGCCGCTCTCGAAAGCGAGTCGCCCCGAATAAACGAACTGCCGTTCGACAGTGTCAGAAAGATGATGACCACCGTTCACGGCGAAACAAACGGAAACGTCGGCTACACAAAGGGCGCAATCGACTCGGTTTTGTCGCGCACGACGCATATACTTGCAGACGGTTTGGTCCGTCCGATAACCGATGAAGACGTAAAACGAATTTACGAAGTAAACGCGCAGTTCTCCGATCGCGCTCTTCGTGTGCTTGCTCTTGCGATGAAAAACACCGACGCACCCGACGAAAACGACTTGACGTTCGTCGGACTTACCGCAATGGTCGACCCCGCCCGGCCCGAAGCGAAGGGAGCGGTTGCAAAGTTCAAACGCGCCGGCATAGTTACCGTCATGATTACCGGCGACCACAAAGACACTGCGTTTGCGATAGCGCGTGAACTCGGAATATGCGAAGATAAATCGCAGTGCAAAACGGGTGCGGAAGTGGATGCCATGACAGACGAACAACTCTGTTCTGCTTGCAAAACCGTAAGAGTGTTCGCCCGCGTTTCTCCCGAAAATAAGGTGCGTATAGTCAAAGCGTTCAAGGCAAACGGCAATATCTGCGCCATGACCGGCGACGGAGTGAACGACGCTCCCAGTCTTAAAGCGGCGGATATAGGAATAGCGATGGGTATTACCGGAACGGACGTTGCGAAAGGAGCCGCCGATATGGTGCTTACCGACGACAACTTCGCGTCCATAGAAAAAGCCGTAGAGGAAGGCAGAGGAATTTTTGCCAACATCAAAAAGACAATTTACTTCCTCATTTCCAGCAATATAGCCGAAGTTCTGGCAATGTTTTTGCTTATTTGCGTCGGTCTGCCCGCTCCGCTTATTGCAATTCACTTGCTTTGGATTAACCTCATAACCGACAGTCTGCCCGCAATCGCGCTCGGTATGGATAAGACGAGCAGTGACGTGCTTGACGAAAAACCGCGCGACCCGAACGAAAGCGTTTTCGCTCACGGCGGAATGAAACTTATTCTCGTTCGCGGCGCAATGCTCACGATTTCGGTGTTGGTGGCGTATCTTACGGCGTTCTGGCTTAACGGAGACTTCTTGTTCTCTGAGATAAAGGATGCGTCCGACGAAGTACTGCATCAGGCTCAGACCATGGCGTTCACGACGCTTGCGTTCGGCGAATTGTTCCACATGTTCGCGATGCGCAACACCGAAAAATCGTCGTTTGCTGTGTTCAAGAGCGGCAACGTGATGATGTTCGTCGCGTTCTTCGTCGGTATCGCGCTTCAATTCGCGGTAATCGAAATACCTGCGCTTCAGATGGTATTCAGTACGGCTAACCTCGATTCGAGAGAATGGATAGTGACGGCAATCTGCTCGCTACTGCCTATAATCTGGCACGAGATCGTCGTTATCTGTAAGTGCATCGCAAAACGCGTTAAAAAAGCGTAATACTTAAAATCAAAAACGGGCGGAAGGAGCGTTAAAACTCTTTCCGTCCGTTTTTTAGTAGCCAAAATAAGTCGTTTACTTGAAGATAATTTCCATGTCGATAAAGTTGTCGAGCCTTTTTTTTCGGAGCATAAGTCCGCTTCTCTCGATAAAAAACTGGTCAACCGCTTCCCATAAAAACACCCAGGCGAATATGTCTACACATTCCACCCACAGGTCGTTTACGCCCAATCTCCCGATCAGGAACATGAAAGCGAGAGCAAATACGCCGACTATCGAAAACCACGTCGCAATCACGGTTTTTCTTCGCATATCGCGGTTTATGTCGTTCAACTGCAACTTGAAATAGTTGCGTATCGCGCGGCCGTATATCTCTTTTTCGTTGTCGTCGATGCAGGTCGAATGTACGGTTAGCGTGATTTTTTCTTTCGGATGAAAGGCATTCGCGGCGTTTTCGAGAAAACCTGCTACTTCCGGGGAGATAACCGGTTTACCTGTTTCTGCGTACGGCGACAAAAAGGAAGAGTCGTCGTTTACCGTCATATCTATTTTTGCTTCAGTATAGTTTTTTGTGCTTTGCATAAAAAATAAAACCTCGCTCTTTTGTTTTAATGCGTGCTGGCGCCCCCCCAAAGTGAATTCCCGGCGACCGCGTCCGAACTCAAATTCAATCGGTAACGTCAACTCTATAAAAAAGCAGTACGAACGCAAGATTATCTCTCGGGTTCGTACTGCTCTTCGTTGGTGCCGACGGTGGGACTTGAACCCACATGGTATCACTACCGCCGGATTTTGAGTCCGGTGCGTCTGCCAATTCCACCACATCGGCTTAACGCGTTTATTATAACACATCGGAGTTTTTTTTGCAAGCAAATGATTGAATATTTGCGAAAAATATTGTATAATAATAAAAGAACTTGCCTTTGATCGTCAACGGGCGAGATGAAGAGGAACTGTATGGAAAAACTAATTCTGATCGACGGAAACAGTCTTATAAACAGAGCGTTCTATGCGTTACCCGTGCTTAATAACGTAAAAGGCGAACCTGTAAACGCGGTTTACGGCTTTGCAAACATGCTTATAAAAGCAATCGGCGACTACAAACCCGATTATATTGCCGTGGCGTTCGACCTTCGTGCGCCCACGTTTCGACATAAAATGTATCCTGAGTACAAAGCGGGAAGACGTAAAATGCCCGACGAACTGGCTTCGCAGTTACCTCTGCTTAAAGACATGTTGCGCCTGATGGGCATAAAAATTCTCGAAAAAGAAACCTTCGAAGCGGACGACATTATCGGAACGATGGCGCGTCGTTATCCCGTTAAAAGCATAATTTTAACCGGCGATCGCGACAGCCTGCAACTGATCGACGAAAACACCGACGTATACCTTACAAAGCGCGGATTAAGCGAAATTCAGGTCGTAAACGGCGAAAATATAGTCGAAAACTTCGGCTTTAACGCAAATCAGGTGGTCGATTTCAAGTCGCTCGCAGGCGATAGCAGCGATAATATCCCCGGCGTTCCCGGAATCGGCGAAAAAACGGCGGTCGATCTGCTTAAAAAGTACGGCAGCCTCGACGGGGTGTATGCAAATCTCGATAACTGTACTCCTAAAATGAAAGAAAAACTGGTTACTAACCGCGATTCCGCATATTTGAGCCAAAAACTCGCGACCATCGACGTAACCGTACCGATCGAATGTGAACTCTACGAGTGCAGATTCGATTTTCCGTTCGGCGACAAAGTAAAACGTTTTTTCATCGATATGGCGTTTAAAAGCCTTTATAAAAAAGACGGACTTTTTTCGGGCGGTGCCGAGCAAGCCGATTCGCAACCGCAGGAGTACGAATTCGAAAAAATCACGATAAAAACTCTCGACGAATTTAAGGATCTGATCTCGGATAAAACGGAGTTTTTAGCGTATGCCGAGGATGAAAAAGGGCTGAAACATATATCTTTCGACGGCAAAACCGAATATACGATAAGCGGAGAGTACAGCCTTTTGGAGCCCGGTATAACCGACGCAGACTTTTTCGGCTCGCTGAAAAACATCTTTTCCGACCCGACTGCGGTTAAATACTTATATGATGCAAAAAAGACTCTGCACCGCGCGGACAAGTGCGGCTGCGGCGTGGTATTGTACGAGGACGTAAGACTAAAGCAATTTCTTGCGGATCAGGCTGTGGACCGCGAATCGGAACGCGACTTTCTCGAAATTAAGAATATGCCGACCGATTGCCCTGCGTGTGCGCTTTTCGTGCTGAACCAAAGTCTGACCGAGAGATTAAACGCGCTCGGAATGAGCGAATTATACGAAAAAATCGAACTGCCGCTCATAAAAGTGCTTTTCGATATGGAAAAAACGGGCGTGTCGGTCGATAAATCGGCGCTTTGTGCGCTCGGAGAAAAGTTTTCCGCCGAAGCCGAAAGTTATGCGCAAAAGGTTTACGAACTTGCCGGCGATCCGTTTAATATCAACTCGCCCAAACAACTCGCCGCGGTTTTATTCGAAAGGTTGAATATCCCATATCCGAAAAAGAGTAAAAAATATTCAACGGGAGCCGATATTCTGGAAAAACTCGGCAGAAACTATCCGATAGCCGAGTACGTCATCAAATACCGCGCGGTGTCGAAATTGCTCGGCACTTATGTCGAAGGATTGAAAAAACTCATTTCTTCCGACGGAAGAGTGCATACCGAATATAAGCAAATGCAGACGCAGACCGGCAGATTGTCCAGCGTCGAACCCAATTTGCAGAACATTCCCGTGCGCGAAGAAGAGGGTAAGGAACTGCGCGCGATTTTCGTGGCAGACGAAGGAAAAACGCTTATTTCCGCCGATTATTCGCAGATAGAACTGCGGCTGATGGCTCATTTTTCGGGCGACGAAACCATGCGCGATATTTACAATCGAGGCGGCGACATTCACGCGATGACCGCGTCCATAGTGTTCGGCGTTCCGCTCGAAAACGTCACTCCCGAAATGCGCAGAAAAGCGAAAGCAGTCAACTTCGGAATAATTTACGGCATCAGCGAATTCGGACTGTCCGAAAACGTGCATTGCTCGGTAAAAGAGGCAAAAGCGTTCATATCTTCGTATTTCGAGTCTTTCCCGGGCGTTAAGCACTATATAGATAAAACGGTGGAAGAGGCGAAAAAAACGGGCGAAGTGCGTACTTTGTTCGGAAGAAGGCGAAAAATCACCGAACTCAATTCGTCCGATTATATGACGAGAAACTTCGGCGAGCGCGCGGCAGTGAACACGCCGCTTCAAGGATCTGCCGCCGATATAATTAAAATAGCGATGATCGAAACGTTCGAAAAACTGAAAAGCACGAGCGCGAAACTCATTTTGCAGATTCACGACGAACTTATCGTCGAATGTCCCGACGGCGAAGTCGAAAACGTCAAAAAAATACTCAAAGAATGTATGGAAAACGCCGTTAAACTTACCGTTCCGCTCACCGTGGACGTCGAATGCGGTAAAAGTTGGATCGATTGCTGAGGAATTTGTCATGAAAAAAATAGTAATCGGGCTTACCGGCGGGATTGCGAGCGGAAAAAGCGTCGTAAGCGCGTACCTCGAAAAAAAGCCGTTCGTAACCGTAATCGATGCGGACCTGATAAGCCGCGAAGTGTTTTCATATCCCTCTACGGCGCAAAAAATCGCGGCGGCGTTCCCCGAATGCGTGTCGGACGGCGTTCCCGATCGAAAACTGCTTCGAAGCGTGTTTTCGGACGAAAATAAAACCAAAACGCTTAACGGCATAATGCACCCTGCTATTATAGAAACTTGCGAAAAAAGAATAGAGGAAGCGAGCAGTCGTATTGTCGTTCTCGTCGTTCCGTTGCTGTTCGAAACGGGGATGGATAAGTTGTGCGACTTGACGATTGCCGTCGTTTGCGACAGAAAAGTCAGAATAAAACGCCTCACCGAAAGAGATAATATCGACGAGGCGATGGCTGATAATATGATAAACAGACAGATGAGCGATCCGGAGCGCATTGAAAAAGCCGATTACGTTTTAACTAACGACGGTAAAAGAGAAGATCTCGAAGCAAAAGCCGATAAAATCTTAACGGAAATAATCGGTGACAAACGTTAAAATAAAAATATTTTCGCTTCTTGCGGCGCTTTCGGCGGCAATTATCGTGCTTGCCGAATGTTTCTTTATGTTCAGATTTCCGATAAAAATGCGAGAGGAAGTGGAGTGGGAGAGCGCGGCAAGCGGAGTGGATAAGAGTCTTATATACGCCGTTATCGCATGCGAAAGCGGCTTTCGCTCCGACGTTAAATCTCGGCGCGGCGCGGTGGGGCTTATGCAACTCATGCCGTCTACGGCGGAGTGGTGTGCGAAAATGCGCGGCAAAGATTTTTCTCCCGAAATGCTGTGCGACGCAAATTATAATCTCTCGCTCGGCTGCTACTATTTGTCGTACCTTATTAAAAAGACCGGCAGCGAAAAATGGGCGGTAGCCGCGTTCAACGCCGGGGAGGGTAACGTTTCCGTCTGGATGAAAACGAGCGGAAAAATAGAATTTCCCGAAACGCAAACGTACGTCGAACGAGTTTTTCGTGCAAAGAAAATTTACGAATATAAGCTAAAACGCCGCTAAAATCAATCAAAACAAGTATTTTAGAGTACTATGTGTGACATAGTACTTTTATTCTACGTCGGAATTGCGGAGAATTCTTTTACATTCGATCAAAAGTTCTTCCTTGACCGCTGCCGGTTTAACGACCTTTATGCTCGAACCGAAAGAAAGCAGTTTTTTAATCAGAATATTGCCGCTGTAAACAGTAGCGTTAGCAACGTATTGCAGTCCTTTTTCGCTTATCGCGTCGGAGCCGAGCCATTCTTCGATTTCGCCGAGAACGGTGGAAGAGAACTCTATTTCGAGATCCACGGTCGGCACGTCGTCGAATATTCCCGACAACTTATCGTATACGTTTCCTTCGCGTTTTTCGAAAACCTCGTCGGTTACTATTATTGACGATATGCGTGCAAGGCGGAAGAGACGAAAGTCTTTTCTCGCGTGGCACCAGCCGTATGCGTACCACACGCCTTCTTTTAAAGCAAGGCTGTACGGGTCGAACCGACGAGTGGACGAAATGTCGTATCGGTCGGTGTATTTTATGTCGAGCGAAGTGCCGTTTTCAATCGCCTGATTGATAAGCGTCATTTTGTTACGGAAAGCGGTGGGGTTGGTCCAACTTGCCGCGTCGATGACTAGAGTATCGTTTTTAAGCAGATATTTGTCGTCGTTTTTGCGCATGGACATGTGTTGCAATTTGTCGAGAACCGAACTCTTAATCGAATCGTCGGGAGCCGCTTTGACGCAGGTAACGATTCTTCTCAGTTCCTCGGGCGAAAACAGAGTTTTGTCCAGTTTGTATTCGTCCGAAATCGCATATCCGCCTTCTTTTCCGGCAAGCGAATAAATCGGAACGCCTGCCTCCGACAAAACGTCAACGTACCTCGATATGGTGCGCTCGCTTACCTCGTATTTTTCGGCAAGGTAACGCCTCGAAGCCTTCTTCTTAATCAGCAGCGTCATCATGATTCCGTACAGTACCCAATTTTGCATAAAAATTCTCCGATGTTTTTTGATTATTATACAATATTGACAGACAGTTGTCAACAAATAGTGCCTATAATGAAGAAAAAAACTTCGGAGGAACACAAAAATGTACTTTTGCGTTATGAGTGAGAAAAATATCCAGGCGGGCGAAACGCTCGTTTTGGGAACCAATTCGAGAGGCGACCTCGTCTGCTGTCTTATCGACGGCACGTTCGTCGGATTCGTCAGTGCAAAACAACCCGACGGCTGCCTCGGATTCTGGGAAATCGCGTCGTCGGTCGGCAGAAACCGCGTTCTTTGCAAGGTTGCGATAAAAGCGGGAAAAGTGCTTATAATGCAAAGCGACAGCAAAGTGTTTGCCCGCCGCGGACTTAAAAGAGTGGAAGAACAGGGTTACGGCATGCTCATTCCTGCTTAAGCCTCGTTTAATAACACACCGTAAAACTTCGGCTTTACCCAACGGTAAGACCGAAGTTTTTTTATACCGTTTTTAAAAAAATCGTGTTGATATTTAATGGCGACCGCCCGAATTTTTAAGCTCGATCAGCGTTTCGGCAATCTGAACGGCATTTGTCGCCGCGCCTTTTCGTATGTTATCGGCAACAATCCAGGCAGCAAAAGCGTTTTTTCGGCTGAAATCACGCCTTATGCGGCTTACGAAAACTTCGTCGCGATCCTCGACTTCGACCGGAGTGACGTATTCGCCGTCGCCATCGGACAAAACGACGCCGCGAGCATTTTTAAGCGCGTTTTTAACGTCTTCGAGCGAGCAATCTTTTCTCGTCGTAAAATTTACGCTTTCCGCGTGACAGAAAAATACGGGAACGCGCACGCACGTCGCGGCAATCTCGATTTTACGGTCGGCGAGAATTTTTTTACTTTCGAAAATCATTTTGTTTTCCTCGGTCGAATTGCCGTTTTCGTCGAAATCGCCTATTTGCGGAATGACGTTTGCGAAAATGTCGCGCGGAAAAACTTTCGGTTTAATGCCGTGACTGCCGTTTATGAGGTCAACGAAACCGCGCCGTCCCGCTCCGCTCACCGATTGAAAAGTGGTAAAAATCACGCGTTTTAATCCGAAACTTTTTTGAATCGGAGCCAGTGCCGTTATCGCCTGAATGGTGGAGCAGTTCGGGTTTGCGACGATTCCGTGGTGCCCGAGCAGTGCGTCGGCGTTGACTTCGGGAATGGCGAGCGGAACGCTTTCGTCGTGTCGCCAGCGCGAAGAATTATCTATTACGACGGCACCCTTATCTCTGAAAATCGGCGCGAATTTGTCCGATACCGCCGAACCGGCACTGAAAATTGCGTAATCGACATGGGGAATGTCGTTTTCCCGAAGAGTGTGTACGACGATCTCCGTCCCCTTGTACGACAGAACGGTTCCGTCGCTTTTTTCGCTCGCAAACAAATAGAGATTATCGAGCGGAAAATCGTGCTTTGCCATAACCTGTAAAATTTTTCTGCCCACCATGCCGGTTGCGCCCACGACTGCGACGTCGCAATTCATAATATACCTCCGATAGCGCTGCGTTTTGTTTTGCGTTGCAAAACATTATATGTCGGAACGGAAAACAAAGGTTCTTTGAATTTTCACGCCAAAACGATTGAAAAATATCGGCGGATAATGTATAATATACGCAAGATGGGTTATTTTGCGCAAAAAAACGCCGGTGAATCTCGGTCAAAACCGATTTTAAATCCGATTCCGTCGGGTTTTAAAGAAAAAAACGGACTGCTTCAAAGCGGAAAAGGTGCCGTTTGCCTATTTTTCGAGCGCGGTACGTTCCCGTCGGACGATTTTCTTTTAAGCGTCGTTTCGGCTCTCAAAAGTAAAAAAATAAAAGCGGAAATGGTTATTTCGGATGGTGACGACTATTCGCGCGTCAAAAACGAAAGTCTCGTCGTCGTGCGCGGCGGTGAGAAAAGCGGAGTGGTATGCGGTGTTATCCCGGGCAGAACGGAATATCGTTTTTGCCTTAAAGATGGCGTAGCCCCATGCGACTACGCGGAAAAAGTACTTTCGTTTATGAGAGAGAAAAACCGCTTTAACTTCGGAACGGACGGACAATCCGTTTTTCACGAATTCTATAGCGAAACCGAACCGGAAGCGTTTTGCCTGAGTATTACCGCGGCGTCGATCGAGGAGGACAGACAGTCTGGTTGCTTTAATATGATCGAAGTCGTTTCACATTCGCTGCCGTTTTCGTCGGACGGACTACTTGCCGATATTTTCCGAAAATGCGGCGCGGACGTTATCCCGACCGAAAATCAATCGCCGGTCGGAATAAACGAAAGGAAGGGGCGAAGCGTGCTTGTTCAGATATCCGACGTCGGTTTTACGGATACATTACTTAAATTCACGGAGGCTGTAAATGGCTAAAAGGCAGGGCTTTTTCAATAAACTGATAATGGGTGCGGACAATATGCCCGATTTTTCGCCCTCGCAGTTGCCTACCACGAGATGGGGACTGTTTCGCGACCTGTTCAAAACTCGCCTGTTCGAAATATTCAAGTTGAGTTTGTGGGGCGACGTGTTTCTGATTCCTCTCATCGGCGCGCTGATTTTTATGTTTCTCAATTCGAGAGCATACAACATCTACATTCCTTTCGACGGTAACCTCGGAATAGGTTACCCGGTCGAACTCGACGCGATCGTGCAGGGGCAGGCGTACGCTTACCGAATCGAAATAATGAAATACGCACTGTTTATTCCGATAATAGCGCTGACTTTCGTATTGATGTCCGGAATATTTTATGCGGTCAGAAGAATAGCGTGGGGGCAGGACCTCAGCGTTACGAGCCACGTTTTCAAGGGAATTAAGGAAAACTGGCTTTCGGCGCTCGGAACGGGACTTATATTCGGACTGTCGCTGTTTATAATGGTGTACAACTTCCTCGGTAACGATCTTCGCGACACGCTGTCGTTCTGGAACATCGCGCTTACGATATTGGGCGTGCTGCAGTTTGCGCTGATCGCCTGCGTTGCTCTTTACATGATGACGCAAATGGTCACCTATAAAATGAAATTCACGCAACTGATGACCAACAGTTTTCTGTTTGCCGTCGCGCTCTTTTTCCAGAACGTGTTTTTCATCTTTCTGGCGGGACTGCCTCTTTTCTTCACCGAAATACTCGCCGCATTCATGCCGACGACCCGTTTTACGGTCGCTCCGATAATTTACATCGTTTACATGTGCCTCGGAACGGGTTACACGGTGCTGGTGCTCACGGTATTCTCGCATTATGTGTTCGATAAGTACTTAAACGACAGAGTAGAAGGCGCAAAAAAGAACCGCGGAATGTATATCCGTACGCCCGAAGAGGAAAAACAAGCCGAAATCGAGCGAATCAAAGCCAAAAACGTGGTATACGGCTCGGCTTACGTCGCAAGAAAACTATCAAGCATAGACCACGGTTCATCCATAACTCCGCTTTCCGCGTCTTATTCGAGAGCGGATCTTGTGCGCTTGTCGCAGGAAAAAGAGAAGATTAAGGACGAAGCGGACAAAGAACGCGAAAACGCCGATCGCGAGATTCAAGCCGAAATACAGGCTTACGATCTCGAACAGGAAAAAAACCGTAAAAATAATCAGAAGAATAAGAAGAAGTAGTATGTATAAGTATCTTTCCGCTTGTTACGATCAATTTATGAACGACGTAGACTACGATGCGTGGGCAGAAAAACTCGCCGCACGGATAGGCGATCGAAAAAAAGGAATCGACTGCGGTTGCGGTAGCGGACTTATCACCATGCGTCTGAAGAAAAAAGGCTACGACGTTATAGGAACGGATGTCAGCGCGGAAATGCTCGAGCGCGCGCGTGAAAATTTCCGTCGCGAAAACCTCGATATTCCGCTCGTACTGATGAACTCGGAGAACCTTGTCGTCGGCAATAAAGTCGATTTTATAACCGCCGTCTGCGACGTTGTCAACTACATGAAAAAGCCCGAAAAATTCTTTGCCGCAGCGCATCGCTCTCTTAAAGAAGGCGGAGTGCTGCTATTCGATATAAGCAGTCGGTACAAACTCGAACAGATAATCGGCGATAACGTTTTTTCGGACAGTACCGACGATGTGACCTATATATGGAGCAACTCGCTCGGAAAGAAAAAAGACAAGGTCGAAATGTTTTTAACGTTTTTTGTGAAAAACGGAGAGGACACATACATAAAAAAGGAAGAAACGCAAGTACAGTATATCTACGACGCCGAAGATCTCGCCGAAAAACTTAAAAAAGCGGGGTTCGATAAAGTGGAATACCGCGGTTTTGCGGCAAAAAGTATAATCGAAGAGGAAAGAATATGTTTTGCCGCATATAAAGGAAAGAAAGATGGAAAAGATGATGCAACTCAATTATGATGCGGACTACTATTACGATATAGGTATCGAATACGCCGACAGCGGACGCGCCGAACAGGCGATATATTATTTCTATCGTTCGTTGTCGCTCGAACCGTACAATCCGTGGACTATTGCTGAATTAGGACTCTGCTATTACGATCTTAAAATGTACGACGAAGCCATTTCCTGGTTCAATCGCGCGCTTTGCCACGATAAAAACTGCACGAGTGCGGCAATCGGGTGCTTCATGTGCTATATTTGTATGGGCAACTATACTGCGGCGGAAACTTTTGTGCCGCTGTGCGATACCGAAGAACTGAACGCATATGTAGACAGTGAAGAATTCGCCGAAGTGACCGAACAAATCCGTCAAAGGAACGAAATCAAGGAAAAAGAAAACGAATTCGTTTTCATGGGCAAATATCGCGAAAAAAAGGCGTTCGAACGTGCCGTAGAGTACGCAAAAATAGGGAACATCGAAGGTGCGACGGAAGCACTTGTCGAAGTAGATCCGAAAAGCGGCGGTTATCCCGAAGCGGCGTTTATGCGCGCGGTGTTTGCCTGCGCAGAAAAGAAATACGACAGGCTTTCGGCTATCGCGAAGGAAATGGGGGATCATTGTCCGGATGATGAGTTTACCGCTATTGTAAAAGCGATGGCGACACACGTTGAAGGTGACGAAAAAGCCGAAGCGGAAGCTATGAAAAAACTGAAAATCATAAAGATTGCAGACGTCTCAATCTTTATGCGTGCTATTTCATGCTTTGAAGATCTCGGTATGTTGGAAGCCGCGGATATGTTTGTTGATCGTGCGCTTAAAATCGAACCGATGAATAAAAAATTGCGCATAATGTCGGCTCTTTGCAGTCATAATTTAAAAAGACACGACGAATGTCGCCGAAAATTCTGCGATTTGAACCGACTTTTCCCCGAGGACGGCGGCATCTCCTGCCTTGCGGATATGACGTTGCGCATGCCGGACTTGCACATGCCGATTACGGTGGATTTAAGAGCGGGGGTGTCCGACTACTACGTTCCGAAATTTCTGGAAGAGTTAGCGTCGCTGGGAGACTGGGACGCGGTAGAGAAAAAATACGACGAGGATGACGGCTTTTATGACCGAATGATGGCTTTTTTCACGTCCGGACGAGGCGAATTTATCGAAAAAATCGTGCCTGCCGTTTCTTTGAATAAGCGATTAAGCCCTATTTTGCGCGAACTTATGGTTATGCCGTCCGTTCCCGTGACTCTGAAAATTCAATGCATGGCAAGCCTGCTTAAAAACGAACGAAAGCGCGAATTTGCCGTGCAGTCGGACGACATAACTGCGCTCGAATTCGTCAAGGTTAAAATGCCGAGAATGAACGAATCGTTAGGCGTATACCGCATTGCGCGTTCTGCGCTTGCTTTTGCGTCGTTGTCGCAATTCGAATATAAACTGCTAAAGAAATTTATCGGCGTTCGCGAGCATATCGGAAAGGTACTTGATCGCGAGGGTTACGAGAGCGTAAATGCGGCTTGGCTTTTGCTGGCTGTGTTCGGAAAAGATGCGATGTTCTTTTTGGATATGCTGGGAGTGTCCGAGCGGCAACTCATGGAACTTGCGCCCGAATGGAAGGGTGAAATGAACGAAAACGAAGAGGATGAGCAAACCGAGGAGGTAAATGCGCAAGATGAAAACAATTGATTTTGACGAGAAATTCCATAAATATTACGAAAAATGGTTAAACGAAAACAAAGGTAAATTTACTGCAGACGAACTCGAGGACAAAGTTCCGGAGGTATACGGGCAGTGGATTCATGCTTTTGACGAGCAACTGGGCGCGTCGGTTTGCGATTATCTGTCGGGAAAAAGCGACGGAGAACTTATCGATATGTTCATCGATTCGTTTGAGGGCGACGGAGACCCTTCCGGTGCGCTTCTCGACGAAATCGAAGGCCGGGAGGCATGCTCTGAAATGCTTGTTTCGATTCTCGAAGGCAATTATTCCGACGAAATAAAAATGCACGCCGCGAACATGCTTCTCGAAGCAGGCAAGGCTGAACTTGCCACGGGAATTTTTACTGAATGGGTGCTTGATCCGAGTGTTGCGCCGGAACTGCGCGACGTCGCGGTGGAAGTGCTGTCCGAGTATGCCGACAAAGTCAAAAACGAGTTGATTGTCGGCATAGACGGAGCCGATTTCGATACGAAAACGCTTATTGCGGAAGTTTTGATTCGTGCACAAAAAGACGAAAAAACGTTTGCGCTGCTTACCGAGTTGTTTGAATCGGGCAAAAACACGGCGCTGTTTGCCGGATATCTCGGCAAATACGGCGACGAGCGCGCGGCGGCGATGCTATATAAGGCGCTCGACAAATGCAATTATCTCGAATTTACCGAAATTCGCAATGCGATTGAAGTGCTTGGCGGAGTGGTGGACGA
This sequence comes from uncultured Clostridia bacterium, assembly GCA_934229275.1. Classification (GTDB taxonomy): domain Bacteria; phylum Bacillota; class Clostridia; order Christensenellales; family Pumilibacteraceae; genus Neoclostridium. The sequence continues at coordinate 37,039 of CAKQDN010000006.1, forward strand.
CGAATATCGCGACTTTACCGACGACGATTATTATAAGGCTATCAAAAACTTGAAATAGAGGACGCAAAATGGAAAAAATAACGCTCGATGACGTAAAAAACAATCGCGAATTTGCCGCTCTTATCGACAGAGCAAACTTCAATCTCGAAAAAATGGGCTACACCGAACACGGAATACGCCACGTCGGATATGTATCCAAAACTACGGCGAATATTCTGCGAGAAGTCGGATGTGACGAACGTACGATCGAACTCGGCGCGATTGCCGGCTGGATTCACGACATAGGAAATGCCGTCAACAGGCTGAATCACGGCTTAACCGGCGCCGTTATGTCGATGTCGCTGCTTCAGAATATGGGTATGGACATGGAAGAAATATCCTTGATTATGGCGGCTATCGGCAATCACGAAGAACAAAGCGGAGTGCCGGTGAGCGAGGTGAGTGCCGCGCTTATTCTTGCGGACAAAAGCGATACGCATCGCTCGCGCGTGAGAAGGAAAAATTTCAGCATTAACGATATTCACGATCGCGTCAATATGTCAATAAAAAAGAACTATCTTGCCGTCAATCAATCGGATAAAACGATAAGGCTTTTGATAATTATGGATCACGAAATGTCGTCTATCATGGACTACTTCGAAATATACTTGTCCAGAATGATTCTTTGCGAAAAAGCGGCGCAATATCTCGGTTATAAATTCGAACTCGTGATCAACGGAAGGGTAATCAACAATCAGCAGGCGCGTATAGGCTCGGTCAATTTATCGAAAGATAAGCCAGTAAGCGAAGATTAAAATTCTGCCGTTTTCGCCGTAAAATCAATCAAAATAAGTAAATTTAAGTACTATGTGTGACATAGTACTTTTGTTTTTTGGCATAAAATGTAAACCCGTGACGTATATTTGCGTATGAAAAAAGGATTGAAATTAACCGCGTATGTGTCCGGTTCCATAATCGGCGCGGGATTTGCGAGCGGAAAAGAAATCGTGGCGTTTCTCGGCAAAAACGGGTTAAATGCCGGCAGCGCGATTGCGTGTTTTTGCATGTTTTTCGTTTGCGGATTCGTTTTTCTTTCAATCGGAAGTATCGTAAAAGGCGGAAATTTCGGAAAGGTGAACGCTGTGATTATGCCGAAAACGCACGGCTTTTTCGATTGTTTTTCCGTGTTCAACGGCGTTATCGTACTATCTGCCATGCTTGCCGTGATCGGAGGAATAGGCAACTCCGTCCGACCGCTCGGAATTACGTATTCGGCATGTTTTGCGCTTTTCGTGCTTATTCTCGCAAGAAAAGGAAAAAGCCGCGTAATGAGCGGCAGTCTTGTGTTGATGTTTTTAACCGTGGCGATAATTATAGCGGTTTCTATTGAGAATTTTTCGTCGGGGGAGGGCGTTTTTGACGGCAAAGTGGCGGTTTTTTCCTGCGTGAACTACGTCGCGATGAACATGCTTCTTTCCGCAAGCGCAATGGTTTCGGAAAAATCGCTTAACCTTAAACAGCGCGTTTTCGTTTCGGCGGCGGTTGCCCTCGTTCTGAGCGGACTGATTTTTATTCTGGGTTACGCAATAAGATGCGCAGGCTGCGAGGACAGCCCGATGCCGGTATTTGCGCTTTCTTCGCGGCTGGGAAAAACGGCGTACTACGCCGCGGTGCTGCTCATAGTGCTGAGTGCAACCGCGACGTCGCTTACCGTTTGTATCGAAATTTCCGAATTCTTCAAACCGTATGCCGATAAAACTTTTTCGCTTGTCGTAATACTGCTCGTTGCTCTTATAATCGGTTCTTTCGGATTCGAACGCGTCGTCGAGCGATTTTATCCGATAATCGGAGTGATAGGAGTGTTGTATTTCTTTGCCGCAGTACGCTTTTTAACCGCGTTTGCGTTTAATAAATTTTTCCGCAAAGGCAATGACAAAGTACATCACCGCCGCAAGCGCGCAAAGAATTACCGTTGACATCATCACGAGATCGAGTTTGAATATCTGTCCGCCGAAAATAATCAGATAGCCGAGTCCGGCGTCGGAAACGAGGTATTCGCCCATAATGGTTCCGACCCACGACAGTCCTACGTTGACTTTTAGCACCGAAATGATATTCGGGAGCGACCCCGGCAGTATCAGTTTGGTAAGAATTTGCCATTTGTTCGCTCCCATCGAACGCATCAGAAGTATTTTTCCGTCGTCGATAGCCAAAAATCCGTTCAGAAAGCCGATAATAGCGACTATTATGCAGATGAGAAAAGTCATGACGACGATCGCTTTCGTGCCGATTCCCACCCAAATGATGATGAGCGGACCCAATGCGATTTTAGGCAGACTGTTGAGAACGACGATGTACGGTTCGGAAATCTTTCTCGCGAACGGCGAACACCATAGCAATATCGCAACGATCAGTCCGACGCCTGCGGATATGATAAAGCCGTAGATACATTCGAGCAGCGTGGTTTGTATATGGGTCCATAATCCTTCGGTTTTCCCGATGCAGTCGATTATTCTCGACGGGCTGCTGACGAAAAACGAGTCTACCGCGCCGACAGCCGTCAGAATTTCCCAGAGCGCTATGAAAATCACGAGAATTGCAATCTGACATGAAACGGTTTTGATTTTTTCGAGCCGTTGCCGACGCAAAAACTTTTCTCTATCGGTTAATTGTTTTTTCATGATCTTTCTCCGATGTGTTTCGGGACGATACTTCTTTCCAGATTTTTTCGAAAAGAGCGGGGTAGAGAGGACTGTCGCGCTTTTCGTGCGGTTTCTTCGACGAGAGTTCCACGTTAAATATTTTCTTGACTGTTCCGGGGTGTTTGGAAAGCACTATTATTCTGTCCGACAACGAAATCGCCTCGGATATGTCGTGCGTGACTAAAAGGGCGGTCTTTTTCTCTTTCGCGATAATGGAAGATATGTCATCGTGAACGTTTAATCTGGTCTGAAAATCGAGGGCGGAAAACGGTTCGTCGAGCAAAAGAATACGCGGTTTTAACGCGAGCGTGCGGATCAGAGCCACTCTTTGTCGCATACCTCCCGAAAGTTGCTTCGGAAAGTGTTTTTTGAATTCGCCCAAACCGTATTTTTCGAGCAGATTTACCGCATATTCTTTTGCTTCTGACGTGTTTTTTCGTTGCAGTTCGGGACCGAGTGTCACGTTTTGCAGAATGTTTCGCCATTCGAACAGTTGATCTCGCTGTAACATATATCCGACGTCGTGACGAGGCTTGCATACTTTTTCGCCGCACAGCGTGATTTCGCCTTCCGTTGGGAGAATAAGCCCTGCAATAAGCGAAAGTATGGTGGTTTTTCCGCAGCCGGACGGTCCTATAATTGCTACGAATTCACCGTCGGCGACGTCGAAAGATATATTTTTAAGTGCTGTCGTTTCACTTTCCGTCGTTTGGTATGTCAGCCCGACATTGTTTAATTTCAGCAGTTTCATAGGCTTTCTCCGTTGTTTTCGGCATATTTTAGTACTGTGCGTGACAGAGTACTTGCCGTTACCTCTGAGTTTTCTCGTTTATAACCGCAAGTGCGTAAGTGTTATCCACAACGTCGTCCATGCTGACGTCCGCGCTTAAAAATCCTGCGTTTTTCATTATCTCTTTAAGAGTTTCGAAAGACTGTTTTTCCATTACCGGCGACTGCGCCCACGCATCGATTTTGCGATAACTTTCTATCGACGCCGCGATAAGAGTGTTGTCGATTCCGGAAAAATGCGGTTTAAGACAGGGAACGACTTCCTCGGCTTTGGCAGTGGTTATAAATTCGTAGCCGCGAATAAGAGCGCGGATAAATCCCTTAATGCGTTCGGGGTTTTTATCGATGTAACTTTTGCTCGCGGAAAAAGCGGTGTAGGGAACGGGACCGCTTGCTTCGCCCACGGAAGCGACTATATATCCGCGGCCCTTTTTCACATACTCCGAAGCGGTCGGCTCGAACATGGTGGTGTAGTCCACGCTTTCGTCCGAATCGAACACGCTCGCCATCATTCCGAACGAAACGTCGGTGTTGAATTTCATGTCGTCCGTATTAAGTCCGGCTTTGTTGACGACGTACTGCATGGTCATTGCCGGAACGCCGCCTGCTCTGCCTGCAAGAACGTGCTTTCCTTTCAGTTTATCCCAGGTGAAGTTGTCGTCGGGCTTTTTCGCGACGAGGAACGAGCCGTCGCGTTTCGTCAGTTGGGCGAAGACAACCGGATAGTTTTTCTGACCGTTTACGCGGCAATATACAGTGGTTTCGGGGCCCATAAGTCCGATTTCCGCACCGCCCGATATAACCGTGGTCATAACGAGATCCGAACCCTGAACGGTGGTGACGGTGACGTCGAGTCCTTCGTCTTTAAAATATCCTTTGTTCACCGCGACGTACATAGGCGCGTAGAAAATGCTTCTTGCGGTTTCGCATATTCTGATTTTGTTACCGTTGTCTTTTTTGTCGCAGCCCGAAAAACATGAGAGTGCCAATATCGACGAAATAACAAAAGTCAGTATAAGTACGGTTAGTTTTCTTTTTTTCATGATTAAAACTCCTTAAAGTTATTTATACATCATACTATGCCGCTAAAAATTTGCTTGTGAGCGTTTTAGCGCCGACTATTGCTTGCCAAAAGCACTTAGTTGTGGTATAATTTACTAAACACAAAGCAGGAGTCATAAAATGAACAAGACTTACGATCCGAAAAGTTTTGAAAAGAGAATCTATTCCAAGTGGTTGGAAAAGAAATATTTTTCCGCCCGTCCGAATCCGGACAAAAAACCGTTTACCATAGTCATGCCGCCACCAAATATCACGGGACAACTGCATATGGGTCACGCGCTCGACGGAACGGTGCAGGATATTCTCACAAGATATAAAAGAATGAAGGGATTCGAGGCACTCTGGTTGCCCGGAACCGACCATGCGTCCATCGCAACCGAAGTAAAAATAGTCGAAAAGATGAGAAAAGAAGGACTCACCAAAGAGATGATCGGTCGCGACGGATTCATGAAACGCGCATACGAGTGGAAGGCTCAGTACGGCGGTCGTATCGTCGAACAACTGCGTGAAATGGGTTATTCGTGCGACTGGGACAGACTTGCGTTCACCATGGACGAACGCTGCTCCAAAGCGGTTAAAGAAGTTTTCGTCCGCATGTACGAAGAGGGACTTATTTACCGTGGCGACAGAATAATCAACTGGTGTCCGTGCTGCAAAACGGCTATTTCCGACGCGGAAGTGGAGTACGAAACCGAAAAAGGTCATTTGTGGCACCTTAAATACCCGATCGAAAACAGCGACAAATATATCGTCGTCGCAACCACTCGTCCCGAAACCATGTTGGGCGATACCGCGGTTGCCGTAAATCCGAGCGATAAACGCTATACTTCGCTCGTGGGTAAAAATATCGTTCTGCCGCTCGTGGGCAGACTTATCCCGATAATTGCCGACAGATACGTCGAAAAGGGATTCGGTACCGGCGCGGTGAAAATTACGCCCGCTCACGACCCGAACGACTTCGAAGTGGGTATTCGCCACGATCTGCCCGTCATCAAAGTCATGAACGACGACGGAACCATGAACGAAAACGCCGGAAAATACGAGGGTATGAACGAAACCGACGCTCGCGCCGCCGTCGTTGCCGATATGGATAAACTCGGATTGCTTCTGAAAACCGAGGACTACGAACACAACGTCGGACATTGCTATCGTTGCCATCACACGATCGAGCCGATGGTGTCCAAGCAGTGGTTCGTTCGCATGAAAGAACTTGCCGCTCCCGCAATCGAAGCGGTTAAGAAAAAGGAAATCAAATTCCTTCCCAAGCGCTTTGAAAAAACTTATCTGCACTGGATGGAAAACATCCGCGACTGGTGCATAAGCCGTCAACTTTGGTGGGGTCACAGAATCCCCGTGTACTACTGCGACGATTGTGGAGAGATGACCGTAAGCCGCGAGGAAATAAAGGTATGCCCCAAGTGCGGCAAGCCCGTTCGTCAGGACGAGGACGTGCTGGACACTTGGTTCAGTTCGGCACTGTGGCCGTTCTCCACGCTCGGCTGGCCCGATAAAACTCCCGATCTCGACTATTTCTATCCCACGACCGTGCTTGTCACCGCATACGACATCATTACGTTCTGGGTGTCGAGAATGATTTTCAGCGGACTTAAACAAATGGGCGAAAAACCGTTCTCCGACGTGCTTATTCACGGTATCGTGCGTGACGGTCAAGGCAGAAAAATGTCCAAATCGCTGGGCAACGGCGTCGATCCGTTGGAAGTTATCGACGAGTACGGCGCGGACAGCCTGCGTTATTCGCTCGTAAACGGTATTGCAGCCGGCGGCGACATCCGCTATTCGGTTGACAAAATGGAAAGTTACCGCAACTTCATGAACAAAATATGGAACGCGTCCCGTTTCGTGCTTATGAACTGCGAAAACGTTAAAATAAAGAATATAGAGGATGTAAAACTTACTCTTGCCGATAAATGGATTCTGCACGAACTCAATTCGACAGTGCAGGAAGTGACCAAAAATCTCGACAAGTACGAAGTCGGTCTTGCTGCGGCAACCCTGTACGACTTCATATGGAGTCAGTTCTGCGATATTTATATCGAAATGAGTAAGACTTCTCTTTACAGCGACGACGAAAACAAGCGTGCCGACACCGTAAGCGTTCTTCTGTATGTACTGACTTCGATTCTCAAACTCGTTCATCCGTTCATTCCGTTCATTACCGAGGAAATTTACGACAATCTGCCGGTTAAGGACGCAGAGGATATCATGATTTCCGCATATCCCGAATACACGAGAAAGCACGTCTATTCCAAAGCCGCCGGCGAAATCAACGCCGTTATGAAGGCGATAAAGAGCATCCGTGCGCTGCGTAAGGATATGAACGTTTCTCAAACCAAAAAGACCGCGATTTATATCGTGCCGTCCGAAGGTAAGGAGAAGATGCTTAAAGAAACCGCCGTCTACATTGAAAAACTCGCGAACGGCAACGAAATAGTGTTCGGAAAACCGGAAGTAAAATCCGTAAGCGTCGTAAGCGATATAGCCGAATTCTTCATTCCGCTCGGCGAACTCGTGGACGTAAAGAAGGAAGTAGAGCGCCTTACGAAGGAACTCGAAAACGCCGAAAACGAAATCGCTCGCGCTCAGGGAAAACTTAATAACGCCGGTTTCGTTGCAAAAGCGCCTGCGCAACTTATCGAAAACGAAAAGGCAAAACTTCAGAAGTATATCGACCTTAAAGAAAAAATCGCTTTAAGCATCGAAAACTTCAAAAAAGATATGTAAAACAAAATTTACGAGCGGTTGCGGTTCGGTAATGGTCGCTGCCGCTCGTAAATTAAAAAAGTACTATGTCACGCATAGTACTTAAAATTTGCAAAATACAAATAAAACGAGGCGATTTTGCCTCGTTTTTTACTATTCTTCCAATTCGGGGTGGTCTTTTACTTCTTTGTAATGTTTCAGGGCTTTTGCCAACTGGTCGGGGCAACTCGTGCCGTTTCTGCACTGTATTCCGTCCAGAAGGGAAATTATTTCGTCGATATTGTGACCGACTACCAGACGGGAAATGCCTTGTGTATTTCCGCTGCAACCGTTTACGAATTTAACCGATTTCAAAACGTCGTTTTCGTCAACGGTGAAAATAATTTCTCTCGAGCAAGTTCCTTTGGTTCTGTAAATATTCATAAGTACCTCCTAATCTATTAGTTCTTCATGTAAAAAGTAGTAAATCTGCGCTGCTTTTTCTTCCCATTTATTGTAAACCGCTTTTGCCGTTTCTCTGTTCGTGACGTTGAGTTTAAGTTCGAGCGTCGTCTGAACGGGATCGACTATTTTCATGTGAACGGTGTAGGTTCCGTCGTTATTTTTGTAGTAATTGCGATAGTATTCCTGTTTACGGCGATACGCCATGCGGTTTTCCTTGACGTACTCGGTAATTTCGGTGCGGAGAGTGGAAGGAATACGCGTGTAAAAATGGTCGAGACACTGTCTGCCGTCCGGAGTTATATTGTAGTAAGCGTCCGAAATAATGCCGCTTTCCACGATTTTTTCCTTGTACGAACGGTAAATAAGTCCCGAATCGAGCAGTTCGTTTACCGCCATCGTGCAGTCCATATAGGTAAGCCAGAGATTGCGACTCGAACACATTTCGAGTATAGTCTTGCCGGTAATAGGCACGTCCATTGCTTCAAAAACGTACAAAAGTATCAGTTTATTCAGTGTCGAATCATCCGTAACCTTCACGACAAAACCTCCGTGGCTACCATTATATCACACTTTTTTCAAAAAGAAAAGCCCCTTTTCGAAAAAAATTTTTAAATTTTTCTTTACCCGAGCAAAAAAGTGCGTCTGCTGCCCTTTTAAGGACGATATTTAGATGAAATTATCGGATAAATTTTGCGTTAACTATTGACAATAAGCGTTGTTTTAGGTTAAAATATATACATGTTCAAACATAAAGTTTTACAAATTCTTGAAGAGAACAGAGGCAGCGAAATCTCGGGCGTTTTCATTGCCGAAAGGTTGGGCGTTTCGCGCGCCGCCGTCTGTAAAGCGGTAGCCGAACTTCGTTCCGACGGAAACGCGGTCGAGTCGCGAAGAAACGGTGGTTATAAACTGCTTAAAGATTCCTCGGCGATAAGCGACATCGGAATTAAAAGTTTACTGAAAAATCAGTTGCCGGTTTACTGTTACGATCGTGTTGATTCGACCAATACGCGGGCGAAAATGATTGCGCTCGAAGGCAAAGAAGCGACCGCGCTCGTGGTTGCCGACGAACAGACCGAAGGCAGGGGTAGACGAGGCAGAAGTTTCTTTTCGCCGTCCGGCAGCGGAGCGTATTTTTCGCTTCTCATAAAGCCGGAACTTACATATGCAGAGTGTCAGCGCGTCGTACCCATGACGGCTGTCGCAGTGTCGCGAGCGATCGAAAAAACTTGCGGCATAAAAACGGAAATCAAATGGGTGAACGACCTTTACTTCAAAGGCAGAAAAGTTTGCGGAATAGCGACCGAGTCCATCGGCGACGTTTCCGAACCCGGTCCGAGCGCTCTTATCGTCGGCATAGGAATAAACGTCGATACGCATCTGTTTCCGTCCGAAATCGAAAACAAAGCAGGCTCGCTCGGCGTCGCAATAAACAGAAACGCGCTCATCGCCGCCTGCGTAAACGAGTTTTTCGAACTGTTCGGACATATATGCTCGAACAGTTTCATGAACGAATACCGCAAAAAATGCTTCGTAATAGGGCAAAAAGTCAAGGTTTTAACCGAGCCGCCTTACGAAGCGATTGCCGAAGACGTCGATAACGACGGACGACTTATAGTCAAAAACGGCGACGGCAAACGGGTAAAACTCACGACAGACGAAGTGAGCGTCCTGCCGATCGATCTTAAAGGAGAATAAAATGTACGACGAACTGAAAAAACGCGTTCTTAAAGCAAATCTGTCGCTGCCGAAACTCGGGCTTGTGGACCTGACGTGGGGTAACGTTTCGGAAATCGACCGAGAAAAAGGCGTAATCGCGATAAAACCGTCGGGCGTTTCGTACGATGAAATGACCGAAAACGACATTGTGGTCGTAAATCTTGAGGACGGCAAAACCGTAGAAGGCGAACTCAATCCCTCGTCCGATCTTGACACGCACCTTGCGCTGTACCGTGCGTTTCCGTCAATCGGCGGAGTAGTGCATACTCATTCGAAATACGCAACTGCGTTTGCTCAGCAACATTCCCCGATTCCCGCGCTCGGAACGACGCACGCCGACTATTTTTACGGCGATATACCCTGCACGAGAGATCTCACCGACGACGAAATTAACGGCAAGTACGAGTATAACACCGGGCTTGTCATAGAAGAAACTTTCCGCGGACTCGACTATGAAGCCGTACCCTGCACGCTTGTCGCTTCTCACGGGCTGTTCGCCTGGGGAGCAAATGCCGCGAAAGCGGTAGAAAACGCCTTCGTAGCCGAAAGATGCGCCGAAATGGCGTACATCGGACTGGATATAGGCAAGCGAACCCAAATAAAACAGTCGCTTCTCGACAGACATTATTACAGAAAACACGGCGCAAACGCCACTTACGGACAAAGAAAAAAATAAAGGAAGAAACTAAAATGATTTTCAAAAACGTAGAAATACATAACGTCGCAAAACTATACGAAGCAGACAGAGGCGGAACGACCTGGTTGCGCCTTCCCGATAAAGCGTACGAAGCGCTCGAACACGGTAATCAGGCAAGAAACATGGCAAAATGCTGCACCGGAGTCGAACTTCGATTCGTTATAAAGAGCGGCGACGGCGTGACCATCCGAATGGCTCAACTCGGCCCGTGTGCGACGAGCAACGTTTTCCACGTTTTCCGCGGCGGTATTCAGGGCGAATGGAGCGATTGCGAACTCAATTGCGTCGTTCCCGGAGAGCCGACCGACTTCTTTATTAAAAAGAGCGACGACCTCGCCTATCTGAAAAGAGCGGCGGCTGCGTATTCCGACCCGTGGGATCCGGAAGTCGTTCGCGTTATTTTCGACAGGGGATCCTATCGTATACTCGACATAATCGGCGACGTCATGCCGCCCGAAAAATCCATGTGCCCCGACAAAACAATATTGTTTTACGGCTCGTCGATAACTCACGGCTCGAATTCGATCGATATGTCGCACGCATGGGCGTCAGTAGTCGGACATAATCTCGGCTGCGACGTAAGAAACCTCGGCTTTGCCGGCTCGTGCGCAATGGAGCCTGCCGTTGTCGACTACATTGCAGAACTCGGCAAAAACGGCGAATGGGACGTTTGCGTCATGGAACTGGGCATAAACGTGCTCGGCTGGGAAATCGAGAAGAAAAAAGAGCGCGCGTTGAACGCCGTTCGCACGGTCGCTCTGTCCAATCCCGGCAAGAAAGTGTTCGTTATTTCGCCGTTCTATTGCGACAACGATTTTATGGGCGAGCATAAAGCGGACGAGTGGCGCAAAGTTCTGTCCGATACCGTAAAAGAAGAAAATCTTTCGAACGTAACGTATGTAAACGGACTAGATCTTTTAGGCGGAGTCGAATATCTGTCCGCTGATAAAGTTCACCCCAATATCTACGGAGTGCAGAAAATCGCAGATTCTCTGACTGCCGTAATGAAGAAAACACTCGCAAAATAGGAGAAATCGACATGAATTACGTTATTTACGGCGACGGAGCGCACGACGATTATCCCGGTATTCAGCAGTTGATCGACGAGGGAGCGGCAGAAGTAACGCTGCCTATGCCGAAGAAAAACTATCTTATAAGTAAAACGCTGAAAATTCACTCGGGACAGAAACTTAAACTGCCGCGCTTTGCACGCATAGTGCTTGCCGACGGCGCAAATTGCAGCATGATCGAAAACGATACGTCCGCTCCGTGCGAAGGCGTGTTCTTAAGCGGCGGAGTGTGGGACATGAATCATTCCGCGCAACTGCCCAATCCCTACCGTTTTCCGCAAGGCAAAACGTACGAGCAGCAGTGCAAAGATTTCGGTTGGACGGAGTACGATAAATCGCTTTTCCCCGGGTATTCGGGTCACTGCATGCGGTTTTGCGGAATAAATAATTTCGAATTAAAGAACATAACGATAGTAAACCCCGTGGTGTACGGCGTTCAACTGGCGTTCGTGGAAAATTTCACGGTAAAAAATATCGTTTTCGATTACACCGAAGGTAGTCCGAAACTTTGGAACATGGACGGCGTTCACCTCGAAGGCGGTTGCAAAAACGGATACATAAACAACCTTAAAGGCGCGTGCCACGACGATCTCGTCGCGATAACGTCCGACGACAGTATTCGCGGACCTATCGAAAACATAGCGATCGACGGCGTTTTCGCGGAAAACTGCCACAGCGCCGTGCGACTTTTAAGCGCGGCTACCTCGGTTAAAAACATATCGATAAACAACGTTTTCGGCTCGTATTATGTGTATTGCATAACGCTTTCCAAGTATATCGACATAAACGGCAATCGCGGTAAATTTTCGAACGTCACGATAAACAACGTTTTTGCTTCTTTCTGCAAGGGAACCAAAGACGTCGAAGGCAACTACTACGCGTTTATACAGATAGATAAAGGACTCGACGTCGAAAACCTGTCGATAAGCAACGTGTTCCGCGACGAAAAAGTCTGCTTCACGCCGACGATAGGCATTTATGATGACACGACGATCAAAAATCTGTCGCTTCATAACGTTCGTCAGAGCGCACCCGACGGAGCGGATATGACGTTTATCAAAAACGAAGGACGCCTTTTGTCGCCCGATTTCGGGAATACAGGGTATAAGGAGAATTAAACAATGTCAAACATCTGGCACGACATCGACCCGAACAGAATCAAGCCCGAGGATTTCATTTCGGTTATCGAAATAAGCAAGGGCAGTAAAAAGAAATACGAACTGGATAAGCAAACGGGCTATATAATTCTCGACAGAATTCTCTATACGTCTACGCACTATCCTGCAAACTACGGATTCATTCCGAGAACGCTCGGTGACGACGGCGATCCGCTCGACGTGCTGCTGTTATGCTCGGAAGCACTCGAACCGCTAGTCTTGTGCCGCGCGTACCCGATCGGCTACATATCCATGATCGACAACGGAAAAAACGACGAAAAAATAATTGCCATACCGTTTTCCGATCCCATGTACAATCAATACACCGATATAAGCCAGTTGCCCGCTCATATTTTCGATGAAATGCGCCATTTCTTTTCTGTTTACAAGAACCTCGAGGGCAAAACGACCGCCGTTAACGAAGTCATGGGCAGACCCGAGGCGATAAAAGTAATCGAAAAGGCAATATCGGACTATAAAAATGCGTTCGGGAAATAACGAATTCCGAAGCCTCATGCGTTAAGTTTTTCAAGTCGTAATGAATTTGCATATTCGGAAAATTAACCAAACTAAGCAACGGCTGAATAAATCGCTCGCGCAATCACAATTTCGGTTAGACCCGCTCGCGTAATCATCAAAAGGAGAACGGCGACGGTTTAATAAATAAAACACTTTAAGAAGGAGTACACCGATATGAACACACTGATGATTTTATTTCTCGCAACCATACTGGTTATGGGCATATTCTGCCTGGTCATTTTATGCCGCGACATTGTAATCGATTCGATGGATCGTCGCAAAGAGAAAAAGAACAAATCCGAAAATCGCGATGTCGCACCGCTCCAAAATAAGGTCGATGCGGAAAAAATTCAGGTAACGGATCAAACGAAAATCGACAATCAAACCGAAAACAAGCAAGATGATAACGCCGAAAATAACGAACAGAAAGGTCAGATTGTCGCCGGAAACGTCGTTTTCGACGCTTCCGAAACCACTCTCGACGAAAAATATAACGCTCTTCCCAAAAAACAAAAGGGCTACTACGACGAGATAGTCAAATGCGCGTCGTCTTTCGAGGAGAGCAGACGCATCAAGAACACTTCGTACGAAGAGTATAAAATGGGCAAAAGCAGACTCGTTCGCATCAAAATCAGACGCGGCATTATCGTTTGCGAACTGATTATCCCCAACCCCGAATTCAAGAAGTTTATCGACGTCAATAAAGTGTCGGTTAAGCATGCTCCGACCATTGTTAAAGTTACCGATCAGGCAAGCCTCGATTTCGTCAAGGACAGTATCCGCATAGCGGTTGACGCCATAAACGAAGAAAAAGAATACAAAAAAGAACAAAAGCGTCTCCGCAGAAGAGAATTGCGCGCACAAAGCGAGCAGCAGGCAACCGAACAGCAGGAAGATAAAAAACAGGAAGAGTAAGATCTTTTTTCGTTCGTTTGCCGAACTTCTCTTAAGGCGGTAAAACCCGCCCGATGCTTTTCCGTGCGTAAAAATCGCGGAAAAGCGCGTTCTTTGTCCGAAGAATAATCCGAAGAATAATAAGAAAAAGCCCGAAGCAAATGCCTCGGACTTTTTTTATAGTCGATGAATTTATTCGTTCGTTTTAACGGGAATGAAGTTCTCGAAAATAATGTTATCGCAGTAGGGCGCGACTCTTTCCATTTCCGTGTTGCTGCGAACCGTCCAGGCAAGGGTGGGAACACCCAATTTGGAAACTTTTTTATTCGGCAGATCTGCAGCGTTGAAAGAGATAAAGTCGGGCGAAGAAATTTTTGCGATGCGCAGAGAGTTGAACATGAATCTTTTGAACGCCCCCGACATGTTGTTTTTGCCCATAACCATGGAAAGTTGACCGCGGATCATGCCGCTTGCGTTTTTCTTGAAATATTCCATAGAGTAGGGATTAAACGACTGAACGGCAAATTCGCCGCTGTAAGCGGAGAGCATATCGATGACTTTTTGTTCGAGGAATCCGACTTTGCCTTCGTTTTTGATTTCGATGAGGAGCGGAACTTTTCCGTTTACGGTTTCGAGCAGTTGTTCGAAAGTGGGTATCTTTTCGTCCGTTCCTGCAAGACGAAGTTCGTCGAGTTTGTCGGGAGTGAGATTGGAAACGTAGCCGTCGTGAGAAGTCATGCGGCTGATATTGTCGTCGTGAAAAACGATTACGGTGCCGTCGTCAATGGCTTGAACGTCCAGTTCGATGGGAAAGCCGTTTTCGCACGCGTTCCGGAATGCTGCGAGAGAATTTTCCGGCTTCTCGTCGGTGTGAAGTCCTCTGTGTGCAATGGCGCGTGTGCACAACCACATTTTTCTGATATCCATTTTATCCTCCAAGTTTACGCATTACCTAATATACACTGTAATTATATAGTATTTTCACAAAAAAATCAATAGATTAGAGCAACGTATGCAATCGAAATTTTTATTTTTACTAATATTTTGCGTAGTATGACCAAAATATTTGCTTTTTAACGCTTAAACCGCTATAATATTTAGCATGGATAAACAGAAAAACATCAGAAACTTTTGCATAATAGCACACATAGATCACGGAAAATCCACGCTTGCCGACCGCCTTATCGAATATACCGGAACGCTTGCAAAGCGCGAACTTTCGGATCAACTTCTCGATTCCATGGACATCGAACGCGAGCGCGGAATCACCATAAAACTCGCTCCGGTGAAAATGAATTATAATCTCGACGGCGTCGATTACGAACTCAATCTCATAGACACGCCCGGTCACGTGGACTTTACTTACGAAGTTTCGCGTTCGCTCGCCGCGTGCGAAGGCGCCGTGCTTATAGTGGACGCAACGCAGGGCGTCGAAGCGCAAACGCTTGCCAACGTGTATATTGCCGTGGACAACGACCTCGAAATTCTGCCGGTAATCAATAAAATCGATTTGCCTTCCGCAAGACCGGAAGAGGTTCGCGCGGAAATAGAGGACGTTATCGGCATAGACGCGTCTATGGCACCGCTGGTCAGTGCGAAAGAAGGAATCGGAATAAAGGACGTTCTCGATCAGGTAGTGGCAGCAGTTCCGCCGCCCTCGGGTGACGTAAACGCACCGCTCAAAGCACTAATTTTCGATTCGTATTATGATAATTATAAAGGTGCGGTTTGTCTTATTCGCGTTAAAGACGGCAAAATCAAAGTGGGCGACCGGATGCAGATTATGAGCAACGGCAAACAGTACGACGTCGTGGAAGTGGGCGTATTCCAGCCCAAGCCCGTTCCGACCGAATGCTTGCAGGCGGGCGAAGTCGGCTACGTTTGCGGTAGTATCAAAAACGTTTCCGATTGCGCTCCGGGCGACACGATAACGCTTGCCGACAATCCGACGAAAACGCCGTGCCCCGGATATAAAAAAGTTCAGCCGGTCGTGTTCTGCGGAATTTATCCCGTGGACGGCTCACACTACGACGACCTTAAAGACGCACTCGAAAAACTGCGGTTAAACGACGCTTCGCTCTCGTTCGAACCCGAAGTTTCCGTGGCTCTCGGATTCGGTTTCCGTTGCGGATTTCTGGGACTTCTGCACATGGAAATCATCGAAGAGCGGCTTGAGCGCGAATTCAATCTCGATCTTATTACGACCGCTCCCGGCGTTAATTATAAAGTGAAGAAAACAAACGGCGAAGAACTCACGGTCACAAACCCGAGCAATCTTCCGCCCGTTCCCGAAATCGAATACATCGAAGAGCCTGTCGTAACCGCGCACATCTATACGCCGCCGGAATACATCGGCTCCATTATGGAATTGTGCCAGGATAAACGCGGCGAGTATATCGACATGGTATATCTGGATAAAACACGCGTTCGCATGCACTACGAGATTCCGCTCAACGAAATCGTGTACGACTTTTTCGACGGGCTGAAATCGAGAACGCGCGGCTATGCAAGTCTTGATTACGAAATAAAGGGATATAAGGCGAGCGACCTCGTAAAACTCGATATTCTTCTCAATAACGACGTATGCGACGCTTTAAGTATTATCGTTCATCGCGATAAAGCATACGCAAGAGGAAGAAGCATCGCCGAAAAACTCAAAGACGTAATTCCGCGTCAGATGTTTGAAATACCCATTCAGGCGGCTATCGGCGGCAAGGTCATTGCCAGAGAAACGGTTAAAGCGCTGCGTAAAGACGTGCTAGCCAAGTGCTACGGCGGCGACATCACCCGAAAGAAAAAACTGCTCGAAAAACAGAAGGAAGGCAAAAAGCGCATGCGTCAGGTAGGCTCCGTGGAAGTCCCGAGCGAAGCGTTTATGTCCGTTCTTAAACTGGATAACAAATGACGAACGTCGGAGTATACGTTCACGTCCCGTTTTGTAAGGCGAAATGCCGCTACTGCTCTTTCGTGTCTACCGTAAATCCATCGGGACAATCGCTTTACGTCGGGCGCGTAACCGAAGAAATAGCGTCGTTTCGCGACGGGCTTAAAGCCGATACGGTCTACTTCGGCGGAGGAACGCCGTCGTGCCTTTATCCGGGCGCTTTGACCGAGATATTTGCGGCGATTAAAAACAAATTCGCAGTAACCGGCAATGCGGAAATAACCTGCGAAGCCAATCCCGAATCCGCAACCCCGGAGTTTTTGGAAGAATGTCTGAAAATCGGCGTGAACCGATTGAGTTTCGGGCTTCAGTGCGCCGACGACGGTGTGCTTAAAAAAGCAGGACGACTGCACGATGTCGCCGCTTTCGTTCGTGCAGTGCGAATGGCTAAACTCTCGGGAATAAGCAATATATCTGCCGATTTTATTATCGGACTCGAGGGTGAAACGCGCGATATTCTTAAAAAAACGCTTGACCTGATAGTAGAAAACGATATCCGGCACGTTTCGGCTTATTCGCTGTCGGTCGAAAAAGGAAGCATTATGTTCCGCTCCGATTATCGACCGGACGAGGATGCGATGGCGGACGACTATGCTTTTGCGGTCGATTATTTAAGACAGGCAGGCTTTTCCCGGTACGAGGTCAGCAATTTTTCAAAAAACGGGCAAATAAGCCGCCACAACTACAAATACTGGACGCACGCTCCGTACGTCGGATTCGGTCCGTCCGCCCATTCTTATTACGATAACTATCGCGTTGCCAATACGGATAATATCGCGGCATATTTATCGGGCAGGAACGAGATAACGAAAGAATTTATTGACCTCGATCAGAAAAGAGAGGAAACCGTCATGTTGCGCCTGCGCCTTGCCGAAGGACTTAATTTATCGGAGTACGAAAAAGAGTTCGGAGAGGATTTATTAAAACAGAAAAGCGCGGAAGTGAAAAAACTTTTAGGTCTCGGAGTTATAGGAATAAACGGCGAAAGGCTGTTTGTAACGGATAAAGGCGAATATGTGCTTAACAGCATAATTACGGAGTTGATATGAACGAAAACAAAGAAAAAACGGCTGCGGAAATTTCCGCCGAGCGCGTACGCCTGAAAGCGGAAAAGCAGGAACGGGAAAAGAATAAGAATAAAAAAGAAGTCGACGATTTCAAACGCCGTTATTTCGTGTTGTACGACGACGTTAAAATCAGTTACAAAGAAGATTGGTGAAAAAAGTTCGGTTTTTGCCGATATTTTTCCGGAAAGAAAAAGCATAACCGCGAAAATACGGTAATGCTCATATTAAATGTATATTAACGTCGAAAAATGTCTTTTAAAGTTTTCGGCGTTTTTTGCTGCTTCGTTCGTGCTATAATGAACGTATCACAGGGAGGATGTTATAATGAACAAGCAGATGAAAGACGAGATCGTTAAAGCGAGAAAAGATATGAAAGACGAAGCCAATCTCAAAAAGCGTGCCGCACTTGCAAGAGAACGGCTTAAAATGGGTTACTGGACACAACTTGCGATCGAAAGAGCGGATTTCCTGAAAAGAGAAGGCGATACGCCCGAAAACAGAATGAAAATACAAAGCATACAGCGGTCGAGATTTTTAAGAGAGAATCTCGATTATGCGCAGGGCGATTCTGTAAGCGAAACCGAGAAATTATATCTTAGGGTGTGCTATATTTTAGATAAAGACGAAGACACGGCAAATCCTATAGGTCAACTCATCGATTACGATAAATACAATTCGCTTGACGAAAGCGGAAAACAGCGTTACGTGCTTACGCTTGCCCGTCAGTATAACGAACTGAAAGAACGCTATTATCAGGAAAGAATGATTAAATCGGATAAAACCGTTGGCTAATTGATTTGACTTACGACGCTCTTTTTGATAAAATATAATAAGAGGAAAAGAGCGAATGAATTTTGATCTCGGAACGTTGAATAAAGAACAACTTGCGCCCGTTCTGGACACGGAGGGAGCGGTTTTGGTTACTGCCGGAGCAGGCAGCGGAAAAACGCGTCTGCTTACGCACAGAATTGCCTATATTATTGCGGAAGGAAAAGCCGAACGTTATAATATTCTTGCCATAACCTTTACGAACAAGGCTGCAAACGAGATGCGCGAAAGGCTGTCGAAAATGGTGGACAGAGCGGACGAAATATGGATATTTACGTTTCATGCGCTCTGCGTTCGTATTCTGCGCAAATTCATCGGCAAAATAGACGGATACAACTCCAATTTTTCCATTTACGGAGAAAACGAAAAAAGTAACGCGGTCAAGAGAATTCTCAAAGACTTTGCCGAAAAAGGCAAGATAACCGGGGAAGTTTCCGACTACGAAAAGTCGGTTATTTACGGTATTTCCAAAGCCAAAGAGCAGGGAATGACGCCCGACGAATATCTTGCCGTGAATAAATTCATGAAAGATATCGGCGTAATATACGAAGCGTATAAAGCGTACGAAATCGCGAAGAAAAACGCAAACGCGCTCGACTACGACGATTTGCTGCTGTATGCCCGCGACCTTCTTAAAAACGACGAAGAAGCGAGAGAATACTATCAGAGAAAGTTCAAGTATATCCACATCGACGAGTTTCAGGATACGAACGCCGTTCAGTACGAGATAGCCGCACTGCTCGCCGGCGGTTACGGAAACATATTTGCCGTGGGTGACGAAGATCAGAGTATATACGGTTGGAGAGGCGCGGATTTTCGCAATATTTTCAATTTTCAGCGCGATTTTAACTGCAAAGTGTACAAACTCGAACAAAACTATCGCTCGACGCAGAACATTCTCGACGTAGCGAATAAAATAATCGCGAACAATTCCACTCGTCTGGATAAAGTGCTTTGGACGAGTAACGTCAAAGGCGCCGACGTTGAGTGTTACAGGGCAAAAACCGACCGCGAAGAAGTGAATTACGTCATCAAAAACATTGCGAGAATGACGCAATATAACGACTACACATACAGCGATTTTGCGATACTCATGCGCGTAAACTCGCTTTCGCGCCCGTTCGAAGAAAGTTTGCTGGCGTACAATGTCCCGTACAGGGTTTACGGCGGTTTCAAGTTCTACGAACGAAAGGAAATCAAAGATATTCTTGCTTATATGCGACTCATGGTAAACCCGTCCGACATAGAAGCGCTTCTTCGCATAGTCAATTTTCCCAAGCGCGGAATAGGCGACGCTACCATCGGTCAACTAATGAATTACTCTGCCGTTACTGGAATATCTTTATATGACGTGATCATCGGAGCGGATAAAAACGAGGATTTGCCGCTCAAAATAACAAAAAAACTGACCAATCTATGTGAAACGCTCAAATGCTTCGAAAACGCTCACGCAACCGGAGCAAGCGTTGCGCAACTCGGCAAATATATAGTCAAAGTAATCAATCTCAAAGAATACTACGGCGGTGACGACGACGAAAACGTCAATCGCCGCATGAACATAAAAGAATTGCTTTCCGGCATGGAAGAATTCGATAAAAATAACGGCGGTACACTCGAAGACTATCTGCAAAGCGTGTCGCTCTACAGCGATACCGACGAAGCGGACGACGCAAGTTCGGTTACCATCAGCACCGTGCACAGCGCAAAAGGACTGGAATTCAAAGTCGTGTTCATCGTAGGCGCAGAAGAGGGCATTTTTCCTGCCGCGCCGCGCGCAGACGAAGGTGACGACGTCGAAGAAGAACGCCGGCTTATGTACGTCGCCGTGACGAGAGCCATGGAAAAACTGTTTATCACATACACAGATTCGCGTTTCCGTTTCAATAAAGTACAAATGTCGGCGCCCAGTCGATTCTTAACGGAAGCCGGATTTAAATTGAGTAAACCGCAGGAGTCCGACCCGACCCGTCAATCGCGTGCATACGGAGGCTACGGCGGTTACGGCGGATATTCGAAAGAATACGGAAGAAGCGGAACTTATCGCGGCGAGCGCAGTTATTCGAAGTCGGGCGACGACCGCTATAACAGAGAAGAAGTCCCGGCATACTCGTCTTACGAGCCGCATAAAATCTCGGAAACGGCTAAGAAAAAGGACTTTTCGGCTTTCCGTGAAGGCGTTCGGGTAAAACACAATAAGTTCGGACTCGGAACGATCACCGCAATTAAAGGCAGCGGAGATAACACGTATGCCGAAGTGTTTTTCGATAATATCGGCAAACTCAATCTGATGCTTGCGTACGCGCCGCTCGAAATAGCGCGTCAGGAGTAATTATGAATCGGATGAAACAACTGGTTTCGCTTTTGAATAAGTACGCTTACGAATACTATGTGCTTGACGAGCCTACCGTTTCGGATAAAGAATACGACGCGTTATACGATGAACTTTGCGCGCTTGAAAAGCAAACGGGGGTAACGCTACCCGATTCTCCCACGAAAAAAGTGGGCGGCGAGCCGCTTAAAGACTTTGCTCCGCACAAGCATATACGAAGACTTTACAGCCTTGACAAATGCAATTCGTTCGATGCTCTTCGCGAGTGGGACGCCAAAATCAAAGCCGTTTATCCCGATTGCGAGTACACGCTCGAATATAAGTTGGACGGACTGACGCTTTGTCTTACTTATCGCGACGGTTTGTTTGAGGGAGCCGCGACACGAGGAAACGGTGAAGTCGGAGAGGACGTCACCGCGCAGGTTCTCACGGTAAAATCCATTCCGCTTTCCATCGATTATAAAGGAACGATAGAGGCGCAGGGCGAAGGCATAATGCGGCTCAGTGCGCTTAAAAAATACAACGAAACCGCCGAAGAACCGCTTAAAAACGCGCGTAACGGCGTCGCGGGAGCAATTCGTAATCTCGATCCGAAGGTAACCGCAAAGCGCAATCTCGACGTCATTTTCTATAACGTAAACTATATCGAAGGAGAAAAACTGACCTCTCAGCAGCAAAATATCGATTTTCTTAGGAAAAACCGATTCAAAACCGAAATGCTGTACCGTACGTCGGATATAGAGAAAATCATCGGTAAAATTCAATCGGTAGACCGCGATAAACTCGATTTTCTCATTGACGGAATGGTTATAAAAGTCAACGATTTTGCAATACGAGAAGCGCTCGGCTATACCGATAAATTCCCTAAATGGGCAATTGCCTACAAATTCGAAGCGGAGGAAACGACCACGACGCTCGAAGAAATCGAGTGGAACGTCGGAAGAACGGGTAAAATTACGCCGCTTGCGCACGTCACTCCCGTCGAATTGTGCGGAGCGACCATAAGCCGCGCCACGCTGAACAACTATAACGACATCAAAAGAAAGAAACTGACAAAAGGTTGCCGCGTGTTTATAAGGCGCAGCAACGACGTTATCCCGGAAATATTGGGAATAGCGGAAGATAACGGCGGCGGCGAGATAGCGGCTCCGACGGTCTGCCCGGCATGCGGGACCAAACTTATCGAAAACGGAGCGCATCTGTTCTGTCCGAATTCGCATGAATGTCCGCCGCAGGTCAAGGGCAGAATAGAACACTTCGTCGAAAAAGACTGCATGGATATAAAATCCGTCAGCGAAGCGACCGTGGCACAATTATACGACGTGTTGGGAGTAAGAGAAGTATACGATCTGTATTCTCTTACGGAAGACGATTTGAAAAAACTCGA
Organism: uncultured Clostridia bacterium; assembly: GCA_934229275.1. Taxonomy (GTDB): domain Bacteria; phylum Bacillota; class Clostridia; order Christensenellales; family Pumilibacteraceae; genus Neoclostridium. The sequence goes on from CAKQDN010000006.1 coordinate 59,347, forward strand.
CGGCTTCAAAGAAAAGAAAATAAACGGGTTTCTCGCGTCCGTGCAAAAGAGTAAAACCGTGCCGCTTAATAAGTTTATAAACGCGCTCGGAATAGAAAACGTCGGAAAAGTCGCGGCGAAAGAACTTGCGTCGCGATACGGCGACATCCGTGCGCTGGCAAAAGCAGACGAAGAGTCGCTTACGGAAAGCAATCTGGTCGGCGAAGTAACTGCGCACAGTATCCGCGAGTATTTCGACAAAAGAGGATTTGTGGTCGAAAAATTGCTCTCTGCCGGCGTAACTCCCGTGGCGGAAGAAAAAGCGCAGGGCGTATTCTCGGGTAAAAACGTCGTTCTCACCGGCTCGCTGTCAAAATACACGCGCGGAGAGGCGACCGAACTTATCGAGAAAAACGGAGGAACGGTTCAGTCGTCTGTCGGCAAGAGTACGGATTTGGTCGTAGCCGGCGAAAAGGCAGGAAGTAAACTGGAAAAAGCCGCAAAACTGTCGATAAAAATTATAACCGAAGATGAGTTTATTTCGCTTCTAAACGCTTGAAATTATCTTAAAATAGTGCTATAATATATGATAAGCGAGGAAATGTCTGATTGCCGATCCGTCCGCTTGATTGACGACAAAAACACTGCTCGGATACAAAAGCGGCAATTATCGGCTAAATCAGTGGTTTTAAGGCAAAAAACGGCATTTTTAAGTACTATGTCTGACATAGTAC
>CAKQDN010000007.1 GCA_934229275.1 uncultured Clostridia bacterium
AAACAGTCCTAAAACACAGGTAATATTGCAAAAAAAGTGATATATGGAGAATTTTTTGAAATGAAAAAACTGAAAAAAACATTGTTCGCGTGCGGTCTTTTCGCTTTGGTTTTCGCGCTGACGATTTTTGCCGCGTGCAAGCCGGATACACCCGGAAAGGACGACGACGTCGTTATCGAGCCGGGCAAAGACTACGGCGTGGAATATTCCCTGACCGAGGACGGAAACTCGTACGAAGTCACGGGTTTTTCGCTTAAATCCGACGTCGAAATAGTAATACAGTCCGAATATAAGGGTAAACCGGTCACTTCAATCGGAGACGAAGCGTTCGCAGGCAATCCGATCGTAAGCGTGTATATCCCCGACGGCGTGACGAGCATAGGACAATACGCGTTTTTCGGCTGCGATAACCTCGTGAATATTCGCTTGCCCGATTCGGTGACGTATATGGGCGACTACGCTTTGGCAAACAGATTAGATAAATACGGATATAACTGCCTGTACGGACCGCTCGATTTAAACGAGTACGACAACGCGTTATATCTCGGAAACGAAAAAAATCCGTTCGTCGCATTGATAGCCGTGAAAGACGATGCTATTCCGGAATGTACGATAAACGAAAACACGAAAATCGTTGCGGATCAGGCGTTCAAAAAGTATTCCTCAATTAAAAATCTGGTAGTTCCCGACAGCGTGGCTTTCGTGGGCAGACAGACTTTTAGCGAAATGGACGCATTGGAAAGCGTTAAAATAGGCGGCGGAGTCAAAGCGATGGGGCTCGGCGCGTTCGCCTCGAACCCGGTTCTCGAAAACGTGGTTATTTCGGACGGCGTTGCGGAAATCGGCGAAAGCGCGTTTCAGTACAGTTCCAAGATCAAAAGCATCGCTATCCCCGACAGCGTTAAGAAAATAGGTAAAAGAGCGTTCAGCGATATTCCGAACATGGAGAACTTCACCCTTGGCAAAAACGTCGAATATATAGGGCCGAGCGCGTTTAACGGATGCGAAAACATAATGCAGCGTGACGACGACGGATTCTACTATGTGGGCGACTGGGTTGTCTATTCGGACAAGTCGAATATGACGACGATGAACATAAAACCCGGTACTCGCGGAATAGCCGGTTACGCGTTCCCGAACATGTATTCTCTTACGAGCGTTACTATACCCGGCAGCGTAAAGTTTGTAGGAGAGGCTGCGTTTTACAAATGCCAATCGCTTAAAAAAGTCGTTCTTTCGGAGGGCGTTACGCATATCTACGACAGTGCGTTTAAGGAGTGTTACGCCCTCGAAGAAGCGGTTTTGCCGGGCAGCCTTACTTATATCGGCGAGCAGGCGTTCGTTGACGACGAAATGCTTAAAAAAGTCACCCTTCCGGACGGCGTGAAGTATATCGGCGGTTATTCTTTCTACGGTTGCGCGCTCGACAAAATAGTCATCCCGGACAGTGTGGAATATATCGGTACACAGGCGTTTTATTATATCAAAAACATAGACAGCGTCACCGTTCCGTCCGGCGTAAAGTATATCGGGGACGCGCCTTTCTATGTGGCAGACATCAAAGTCGATAAAGGCAATAAAAATTACAAGAGCATCGACGGCAATCTGTACACCGCCGACGGAAAAACGCTTATAGAGTACGCTCCGCTTAAAACGCAGACCGAATTCGTCGTTCCGGACAGCGTGGAAAAAATAGTAAAATTTGCCATAATGAGCAACAGCCTGAAAAAAATATCTATCGGAGCGAACGTAAAAGACATCGCGTACTACGCAATACGCTATAATTCCGACATATTCGAGAGCATTGAAGTTTCCGAGGACAACGCTTATTTTTATAATTATAAAGAAACCATGGTCGTTTCGAAATCCGATGAAATGCTGATAGTGCCGTCGGGTTACGATAAACCGGGGAGAATTCAGCCGGAACTCAACGGCGATATCTGGTACGAGAATAAACGCGCCGTAAAATACGAATATACTTGGGGCGAGAACGACTTGGAAACCGATAAAGTCGTCGACATCCGCGAAGGTACGAGAGTGCTTAAAAGTTTCAATATCAGCGCCGATTACAAGTCGGTTACGGTGAACATCCCGGCAAGCCTCGATATTATCGACGAATACTCGTTCCTGGAAAGCGATAAAATAATCTGTTTCAACGTCGCAGAGGGGAACACGAAATTCAAGAGCATCGACGGCAATCTGTATTCCGCCGACGGAAAAACGCTGATAAGATACGCAATATCGAAGCCCGACGAAACTTTCGTTATTCCCGACGGTGTGGAATTTATCGGGGCTAACGCTTTTTATAAGGCTTTTCACCTTAAAAACATTACCGTTCCGTCCGGCGTGCTTATCATAGGCGCAAATGCGTTCGAAAACTGTTACGCGTTAACCGAAATAACGCTTCCGGACGAAACCGCGTGCATCGGTCGCTCTGCTTTCCGCAAATGTTGGGGGCTTTCTTCCATAACGCTCGGCAAAAACTTAAAAAGCATAGCCGAAGAAGCGTTCTACGATTGCAACAACCTTAAAGAAGTTATAAACGCAAGCGAACTCGACATCGTCAAAGGCGCCGAGACTTACGGGAAGATAGCGTTTTTCGCCGAAACGGTTAAAAAGGCGTAGAAGATAACACATAGCAGAATATAATTAAAACCAAAAGAGCGGCGGTTGAATCGTCGTTCTTTTTTGTATAGAGAGACGAGCGTTTATAATCGGAGAGCGGTCGGGGCAAAAATAAAGCGGTCGTGGCAAAAAAATCGGGCGAAGAGCGAAAATAAAGCGGCGAGCGGTGAAACTCGTCGCTAAAAAAGAAGTAGAGATAGACTGATTTAAGTGTTGCGTGCGTTAAAACGGAAGTACGCCGAGGTGTTCGAGCAGTATTTTGATGCCCATAAGGATAAGCACGGCGCCGCCGATGATTTCCGCTACCGATTTGTTTTTCGCGCCGAACACGTTGCCGACTTTAACGCCGACCGCGGAGAGAGTGAAGGTAGTGGCTCCGATAAACAGGATAGCCCACCATATGTTCGCGTCGAGGAACGCGAAAGTCACGCCCACGGCAAGCGCGTCTATACTGGTCGCGATTGCCATAAGAAGCATGGTTTTAAAGCCGAACGGATTGTCCGATTTTTTTGCCTCGTCTTCTTTCTTGCACGCCTCTATTATCATGCTTATTCCGATAAGCAGCAGCAGAGCGAACGCTATCCAGTGGTCGATTGCTTCGATGTACGGAGCGACGAGAACGCCTGCGAAGTAGCCGATAAGCGGCATCAGCATCTGAAAGCCGCCGAACCAGACCCCCGTTATCAAGCAGTGTTTGAACTTGACCTTTTCCACCGCAAGACCCTTGCATATCGATACCGCTAACGCGTCCATGGAAAGCGCGACGGCGGTTATAAAAAGTTCCCAAATGCTCATCGGTAAATGCTCCCGAAAGAAAGAATAACCTCGTTATTTTACCACTATACGCGGCTTGTGTCAACCGAAAGCGGTCGTTTTTGCGGAATACACGACATTTTTTCTTTTTTTGTCCGTTTTCTTTTATTCCGCCTCGAGGAGCACGGTGTCGTACAGTTTGAGCGCAAGCGCGATTTTTCCGTCCGAAACGTCGATAATTTGCGCTTTTTCGAGGTCACGATTCTCGTCGAGAACGTAAACGGTTACGGTTTTCGAGCCCGAAGGTTCGATTTCTATCGTTTTGTCGGGCTGAGGCTCGGCGTCGAGATAGTAGGTCAAGAGCGCGAGTTTTTTGCCGTCGTCGCCTTTTGCCGCGCATATGTAAACGCCGTCGTCGTCGCTTTCCGACAGGACTTCGTTTCCGAGCGCAAGCAGTTTTCCGAACGCCGCAACCGAGTAGTAGCCCTTTCGCGGTTGCATGAACGAGTCGAAAAGTCCGTTCATATTGAAGTTCAGGCGCGCATCGTAGTACATGATCGCGGTTACGTCCTCGCGCTGGCAGGCGCACATGACGCCGGTAATGAACGACGAGCCTTTAAGGCTTTGCTCGGTTTTTATAGAGCGCGTCCAGTTCTCGCCCTGAAAACCGCACGAATAGTTCCACTCGTTCAGGTACGTTTCGCAGTCGCCGTAGCCTATCGAACGCAAAAATTCGTTTGCCGAGCGGATATGTAAGACGTAGTCTTTCGGATCGGCGGCGTACTGATGATAGGATATGAAATCGAGTTTAAGTCCTTTTTCGGCGATCGCGCGCATGATGCTTCTGGGGTGATCGCCTTTAAGATTGCAAAAAGCCGGTCCGCCTATTTTAAGAGAGGGGAAGGTCTTTTTCAGATAGTTTACCGCCGTCACGAAGAAATCGACGAACTGCTCGTCGGTGCCCTGCCAGCACGGATTGTGTCCGAGCGTACCGCAGTCCGGCTCGTTCCACACTTCCCAGTATTTAACGTTCATTTCGTAGCCGTTCGCCCAGCCTTCGTTGTAGTGACGAATGATGTGTTCGCAGATTCTCGCCCATTTCAGGTAGTCTTCGGGCGGATAAGTGCCTTCTTTTTTATAGTGTTCGATGCTCGCGCCCAGACGATAGAAAATCTGCGTTCCGCACTCGCAAAGACTGCGCATGTATACGTCGGTCATCTCGAAGTCGTAGTTAGCCGGGTCGTTCTCGTCCGCGTCGAAACGGCGGAATATGCGGTGAACGTCCACGCTCCACTCGCCGCCGTAATGCTCGCAGAAGCACGAGTCGTGCAGCCGCGTAAACGGAATGTTCGCCGCCTTGAACAGGTCGAAATTGCTGTCGCCGCGCACGCTCATCGCCGCGGGTCCGTTGTTTACGGCGTTCATGGGCTTTATTTTGCCCGTGACTTTGTTAAAATCGATTTTCACGCTCATGTTTTTTCTCCTTATAGTGAGTTTATTTTCGTATTTTTCGAATAATTTATCGGAATTATATTCGTTTTGCTTCACATATCCGTCCGATAGTTGTATAATTGAGAGGAAAGAAATTTTCGGAGCGGCGATATGGTAAACGTTTTTCATTCAAGCGAACCGACGGGTTTTACGTTCGAGTTCAATTACAGCGGCAAGGGCAACCGTTCGGGCGGCGAATATGCGCTGCATCTGCACGACAAAACCGAAATTCTCGTGCTTACCGGCGGAGAATGCGAGTTTTTCGTGGACGGAAGGCGGTATTCGCTCGTTCCGGGCGACGCGCTCGTTATAAAGCCGAACGTTCTGCACCACTGCGTGCTGCCGAAAGGTCGCCTTTTCGAGTTTATCTGCTGCTGGACGGACTGCGATACGCCGATGTTAAGTCCGCTTGACTGCCTGCCGTCGCCGCTCGTCAAGCCCGACGACGAGGGACGCGCGGAAATTCTCGACTGCGCCGAATATCTCGCGCTCGGTTATCGGGAGGGCGAGCAACTTAAAACGTACGCGTTTATCATGCGCCTTCTGTCCGCTCTTGAGGAAAACGGAAGAGGACAAAGCGATTCCGGTCTGCCATCGTTTTTGCCCGAAAGTGCGCTTTTAACCGATATTTTAACCGACGTCAACCGCAATTACGCCGAAATTACCTCGGTAAAACAACTTGCGGCGCGTCATTTTATCTCCGCGGCAACGCTCGGCAGACTGTTTTCGACCTGTCTGCGCACCACTCCCGGAGTCTATCTCGAAACGCGCAGACTGGCAGCCGCGCGTACTTTCCTGTCCGAGGGGGCAAGCGTTACGGAAGCGGCGGAAAAAGCGGGTTTTTCGGACGACTCCAATTTTATCAGACTTTTCAAGGCTCGGTTTTCCTGCACTCCGGGCGAGTACAAGAAAAACTATCAGGCTTACTGACCGTCGTTTTTATCGGACTGGGCATTGTCGGAGCCGACAGCGTCGATAGACGAGGCAATTTGCGCGTCGCCTGTGCCTGCTTCCGCGGCGGCTTGTTCGGCGCCTGTGTTACTCTCCGATTTTCTCTTGCCGAACGCGAAATGCGAATACGCCGCAAGGAACAGCACGATCACGAGGCTTACGACTGCGAAAATCTGCTGCGAATAGACGGTCGTGCCGAACACGAGATTGTTATGGCTCTGTATAAGCGTCATGAGCGGAGTGAGCGCAAGCACGACTAAAAAGCCGATTATGCCCGAAACGCTCTGTTTAACGGCAAGCACGCCGCTCGTTCGGGAAGCAGGGACGTAGTCGTACACGATGTTGATCATCGAGCCGTTTATGCCCGCCATAGCCACGCAGTACAGAACGTAATACACGGTGTAAAGCACTTTTCCGTTCGCCGGCGCCGTGAACGTCATCGCAAGGTATGCCGCAGCCGCAATCAGGAAACTTACCGAGAGCAGCGTCGAAAAGCCCTTTTTGTCGCCGAATTTGCCGAGCGGTATCGAGAAAGCGGCGCGCGCCACGCTTCCGACCGCGGTTATTATCGCCGACAGCGTCATCGAAAAACCCAGTTCGTTAAGGCGATACGTTCCCGAAAAGGAAAGAGTCGCGTAGTTTGCCGCGCTCCACAGCGACGAGAGAAGCACTATTTTCCACAGCGTTTTGTCGCGGAGCAGCGCCTTGATCGAGGTTTTCTGCTCGCCCGATTGTGCGTCAGAGTCGACTTTATCCGAAAAATCGGGTTTTTCTTTCGTGAATATAAGCGTCAGCGTGTGCAGCAGAGTGATGACGGCGAGTATTATCGCGCCGCATATAAACGCTCCGGTTTCGTTGCCGCTTTCTTCGAATTTATCGAAAAGGAACGCAAGACCGTATGTAAACGCCATTCCGCCGAACAGCGAAACTATTTCTTTTATAGCGGTAAACGCTCCGCGCTTTTCGTTTTTCAGCATGGACATATACCAGTCGGTTTTGGGAGCGTTGACGGCGTTGTGCAGTATCTGCGCGACGAGAAGCGCGATAGCCAGCAAAACCGATTTTATCTGTCCCGAGCAGGTCGCAAGCGGAATAAGGTAGGCGCAGGTGAACAGAACCTGACTTATAACGTGCCCCGAGGTGGCTTTTTTCTTTACTTTGCTGCTGCGGAAAAAGAATATCGATAAAAACTGAAAGCCGCAGCCGAGCGATACGAACGAGGTAAGAACCGCGGTCGCCTGATCGCTCATTCCTGTCGCCGCGGCGATTTTAACGAGGTATACGTCCGCGACGGATAACGCCACGAAGTATTCGAGCATTGCTTCTATTATGTAAAGAAAGGCGCAGTCGCCGAATTTTCTGTCTATAAAATTGAGTTTTCGCGATTCGTGTTGCATGATTTTCGGGCTTTAACTCCGTTATTTAAAGTTCGACATAATTATAACATACCGAAAAGAAAAATAAATAGTTATTTTCGTCATAAAGTATTCAATTTAAATCAGTAAAAGAAAAAACACCGCGGAAACGCCGCTTATTCGCCGATAAACCGCGCGAATTCCGGCAGGAAAAAAGAAATTTTGTCAAATTGCGTAAAAACGTTTGACATTTGCATTGCGATTAAGTATAATAGTAGGGCTGATTGAAAGAAATCGGCGTGCTGATATGGCTCAGTTGGTAGAGCGCGTCCTTGGTAAGGACGAGGTCACCGGTTCAAATCCGGTTATCAGCTCCATTAAAATGCCCGATCGGACGAAAGGTTCGGTCGGGTGTTTTTTTTCGGAAAAAACCGAGCAGATTAAACGTTCGCTAAAGCGTAAACGTAAAATATGCCCGTAATGCCGATTGAAATCCGATCAAGCAAGAATTGTCGGAATATGTCGCAAATTTGTTCATTCGGTTGATATTTGTTAAAAATTTCACCTGATTTTCACAAAAAACGCTTGACAAACAGTACGAATAGTAATAAAATAATCGTACAAACAGCCGAAAGGATGCTTGTAAAACGAATATCGGCAAAGCCGTCGTGAGGCGGTGACGCAAAGCCAAGGAACTTTTTAAGGAAAGTAAGCCCGGTTGCAAATGGTACCCCAAAAGGGTATATTTGCAGCCTTTTTTTATTTTCCGAACGCATAAAAGTGCGCCCGGTTGCAAATTGTACGGTATATACCGCACGTTTGCAACCTTTTTCGTTTTAACGGGCAAAATTACGTTTGTTTGAAAACAAGTTAATTTTTTATTCGGAGGATGTCCATAATGAGACAGACAAAAACAGAAAAGAAAGACAACAGAAAATCGGTGTTGCTTATCGCGCTCCTGCTGCTCCTCGTAGCAATCATCGGTTTCGGCGGATATACTTTGTCGAAGTATATCACGAGTAAAAGCACCGACAGTACCGCACGGGTCGCAAAGTGGGGATTTACCGTTAATGCCGACAACAGCAAACTGTTCGGCGACCAGTACAAGTGGAAAGATAACGCTAGTGGAAGCACGACCGACGGCACGGGTACTCTTACCGTAAAGGCAGATACCGCAGGAACCAACCTCGTTGCTCCCGGAACCAGCGGTTCGATGACTTTCAGCGTCAGGGGTAAAGCGGAAGTGCTTGCTAAGGTCGAAATGAAAGTAGCCGAAGGTTACAGCGACATCGCGCTTAATCTTACCAAAGACAACACAGACTACACCTACAACCCCGTTAAATGGACGCTTACAAAGAAAAACGCCAATGGCACTACCTCTCTGGTTGAGAACGGCACGCTCGAAGCAGTAGTTGCGGCACTTAACGGACAGTACAAAGTTGAAGAAAATCACGACACCGCAACCATCGCTATCGGCACCGAAATCAACGACGAATACACTCTCTCGTGGGCATGGGCGTTCGAAAGAACCGCAGTTCCCGCCGGCGTCGAAGGACTTGACTCGGATGCACTCGATACTCTTCTCGGACAGGGCACCGCAACCGAAGCAAACGGCTATGCGCTTGCTTATGTAAAGACCGTTAAATTCGAACTCACTATCAGCGTAACCCAACTTCAGAAATAATTAACCGGACAAACACTGCTCGGAAAAGACAAACTATTACGGAATTGCGTTTGCGACGAGCAGACGCAATCTGTATATAAAGACCAATGACGATTTTGTGAGAAAATCGTATCAAACAAGCAAAAAGCCGCTTTAAAGCGGCAAGCAAAACAATTATTTAAGACATTTCGGAGTCGTACGCGATGAAATTCAACCTAAAATTCACAATAAGTCCCGCAGCCGCTCCCGCACGCCGACTCAGAGGCGGCAGGAGAGTTTTCGACAGCGAAGGCAGACTGCTGTGCTTTTTGAAAAAAGGCGAATTGTACGACCTGAATTCTACTCCTTTCTCCCCGTGCGAACGTTTTTCGTACGACGATTGCATTAAATACGCCGACGAATAAGCGTTCGTGACGGACGGTGAGTATCTTTATCGCGACTGAAAAGCGGAGTGCGAACTCGAAAACCGTGCGGTTTTAGCAGCCGTAATCGTCCTGTTTCTGTCGTTTATAATCGCTTTAACCTCTTTTCTGATGATAACCACAAGGCTCAACGCTCCGCCGATATACCCTTCTTTTTCGGTCGTGGACAAGGACGGAGAATGGTCGGCTTTGGGTGAAATAGACTTGTTCGGCGGAAAAACGCTGAAACCGGGCGAAAGCGGCGTATATATGTTCATCGTCATCAATCCGCACGAGGCGGACTTATTGTGTGACGTGAAAATTCAATTTAATTACGAATACAAGGATAAGTCGCTGCCGTTGCGCTACACGATTATTTCCGAGGGCAAAAAACTCGAAGTCGTCGGCAAAGGAAACGTCATGACGGTGCGCGACGTTATAATAAACAGTCGGGGCGACAGGTCGTTCGCGATCGAATGGGAATGGGATTTCGAAAGCGGCAACGACAAACTCGACACCGAAATAGGCACTGCAGGCGGCAACTACACGGCAGGCATCGAGATAACCGCCCGCGCGATGTGAGAAAAGGAGAAGTATTATGGAAAATACTAAAAAAAGAAAATTGCCGATCGGCAGAATATTCGCTTTAATCGGCAGAGTGCTGTTAACGCTCGTAATAGTGCTTCTCGTATTCGTCGCAGCCGTGCTTGCCTACGACAGATACATACGAAAGTCCAAAATCCCGTCGTTTTTCGGCAAATCCGTGCTTATAGTCGCGTCGCCGTCCATGTCGGGTTCGATAGAAACGGGCGACCTGATAATAATCGAAAAGCAGGACTCGTACCGCACGGGCGACATCATAACCTACTTCCCGGCAGGCGACAACACTTCGGTAACGCACAGAATAATCCGCATAGAAGGCGAAAAGTACATCGTTAAGGGCGACGCCAATCTCAGCGAGGACCCCGATCCCGTGTATATATCGCAGATCGAGGGAAAAGTCACGAAAAGAGTGCGTAAACTCGGTATTCTCATCGAATGGATGCGTTCGTGGCAGGGAATCGCTTTCATTGTAGCGGTCGGCGCGGTTGTGATCGCGATAGCGACGGTGGGCAGAAAGTCCGACAGCCCCGAATTCGCGGAATAAACGACGAAACGAGCGAAGAATGGTCGGAAAAAATATCCGGCGTGTCGGATGAAAAAATCGTGTTTGCGCAGGCGTAAGGAGAGCAAATGAAATGAAAAACAGTAAAACCCGGAAATTGATAGCGGCTGTTTTAGCGGTGCTGACCATAGTGCTGTCGATTCTCACGCTTTGCTTTGCCGCGGTCAAAACGTATTCCGCCACGGTCAACGTAATCGTCCCCGTGAGCAACGAACTGCGCGCGTACTATTCGGCTACCTTCGGCTCGGTCGTAATAAGCGGCAATCTAACGGGCTACACGGTGTCGCTCGTAGGCGTCGGGAATGCGCAGCAGCCTGCCGAATCGCTCGTGATTTATTCCGAAAATTTTTGATTTAAGCCGTTTTTAAGGCAAAAACGCCTCGGGTATACCGTTCGCGCGCTTGCAAAAAATTAAGATTATTGATATAATAGTAGTAAGCGGATTTGCTTTTTCGGCGACGCTTACTACTTGATTTTTAATCGGGGTACACAGGTAATGACTCAAAAGACGATAAAAATGACCGAGCGGCAGTCGGGAAACCTAATAAAAGCACTCGGACTTATTTTTTCGGAAGTACGATTACTCGAAGCGGGCGAAGTACGCGCGCAGTCTGCCGATTGCGTGAGCGACAAGAAAGCCTGCTTCGAAATCTGGAACAGAAGCACGCCCTGCATAAACTGCACGAGTTACCGCGCCCTTACCGAGAAAAAGCAGTTTTCCAAACTGGAAAAACGCGACGGAAAAATCGTGCAGGTGGTCTGCTCGTACGTTGAGGTCGACCACAGACCCTGCGTTATAGAGGCGATGCGAGAGTTCGATTCGCTTGTAACCGCAGACGTTTGCGGCGAAATCGGACCGGTCGAAATACGCGACTACTACCGAAAGACATATATCGACGCTCTCACGGGGACGTATAATCGGCTATACTACGAAGAAGCGTTCGCGAATACGGTCATAACGGGCGGCGTGGCGATGATAGACATCGACGACTTTAAGGTATACAACGATTTGTTCGGTCACGAGGCAGGCGATGCCGTACTTAAAGAAGTGACCGAAACCATGAAAAGTTGCGTGCGCTCATCCGATAAACTGGTGCGCTACGGCGGCGACGAATTTTTGCTGATCGCGCCCGGGCTGGAACAGCAACCGCTTCTTCGCGTGCTTAAAGATATGTGCTCGGCAGTCCGCGAACTGGTCATTCCCGACTATCCGTCCGTTCGTCCGTCTATAAGCGCGGGAGGAACGATTTGCCGAGGCGAAACGGTAAAGGACGCGGTTTCGCGCGCAGACGGATTCATGTACGTCGCGAAAAAAGAGAAAAACACCGCCGTAACCGATAAAACAGAGCCCGAGGAAGTTCGGTCGCGTCGCGGCAAAGTGCTTGTCGTGGACGACAACGCTTTAAACCGCGAAATTCTCGCCGACATTCTTAAAAGCGAATACGATATAATCGAGGCGGACAGCGGCGAAGCGGCAACCGTGATTATCGACCGTGACGGCGACGAAATCTCGCTCGTTCTTCTCGACCTTATTATGCCCGGGATGAACGGTTTCGACGTTCTCGACTACATGCAGCGCAGCGGCGCGGCGGAAAAAATACCGGTTATAACCATAACGGGCGACGAGTCGGACGATTCGAGACAAAGAGCGTACGAAAAGGGCGTAACCGACTATATCACGCGCCCGTTCGACGCGAGAGTGGTATATCGCAAAGTGTCGCGCACGATAAACGTCTACACTCGACAGAAACTCCTGATGCAAAAAGTCACGAGCGAACTGGAAGAAAAAGAGAAAAACCGCGAACTGATCGTCGATATTTTAAGCCGCGTAATCGAATTCCGTAACGGCGAGGACGGAGGCAATCACGCGAAAAACATGACCGTTTTAAGCCGTTCCGTACTCGAAAAACTGCGACAAAAAACCAATAAATACGAACTCGACGGACGTACAATAATGCTTATTTCCACCGCAGCCGCCATTCACGATATAGGCAAAGTGGCGATCAACCGCAAAATAGTCGATAAAAAAGGCAAACTGACGCCAAAAGAGTACGAAATAATGAAAACTCACACCGTTTTGGGTTATAAAATGTTGGAAAATATCGGCGACGCGGAAAAAAGTCCGCTTCTCGCCTACGCCCGCGAAATCTGCCGCTGGCACCATGAACGCTACGACGGCAAAGGCTATCCCGACGGACTGAAAGGCGAGGAAATTCCCCTGTCCGCGCAGGTGGTTTCGGTGTGCGACGTTTACGACGCGCTTACAAGCAAGCGTCCCTATAAGCCGGCTTATTCGCCCGAAAAATCCTTGAAAATGATTATCGACGGCGAGTGCGGAGCGTTCAATCCCGTACTTATAGAATGTCTTGTCGAAGCGGTCGGAGAAAACGAGCGCACGGACGAAAACACGAACGAGAAAGGAGAGGTCGCAAAATGAGAAACGCGTTACGAAAGATTTTTATATCCGCGCTCGCGCTGACTTTTGCGCTTTTTCCGCTATTTGCGTGCGCCGACAACGATTTCGAGGAATATAATCCGTTGCCCGAGATAGTAATCGGAGGCGATAAATACTTGCCGTTTTTCTATTTTGACGACGACGGCGATTTCACAGGGATAGATGTCGAACTGGCAACGGAAGCGTGCCGTCTTATGAATTGTAAGCCTCGGTTTGTCATCATGGACTGGGCAGATAAAGACAAATATCTCGACGAAGGTACGATCGATTGCCTGTGGGCGAGTTTCACCAGGACGGACCGGGAAGAACTGTATTCCTGGTCGGCGCCGTACATGAACAGTCGTCAGGTGGTCGCCGTAGCCGAGGACAGCGACATATACTCGCTTGCCGATCTCAAAGGCAAAACGGTGGGCGTTCAGTCGAAAACCAAGCCCGACGACATTTTTTCGGGGAAATCCGGGAGATCGGCGCAAATTCCCGCCATCAAAAAACTTGTATGTTTCAATACCGCAGATCTTATGCTCGCATCCATTCGCGAAGGATATGTCGATGCGATAGCGGGGCACGAAACCATACTTATCGAACACATGAAAAGCGATTCCATGAATCTGCGTATTCTGTCCGAATCGCTCGAAGAAGTGCAACTGGGCGTGGCTTTTAAAAAAGGAACGCACGCCGCCGTTATCGAAAGGCTCAATCAGGCGCTTGCAATAATGCAAGCCAACGGTTTCGTGGCGAGAACGGTGCAGAAATACGGACTCGATCCCGAAAAATACACGGTGGTGGGATATGGCAGAAAATAAAGACACGAATTCGCTTATCCGCCTCATATCGATTTTTATTCTCGTCGGACTTATCATTTCGGTATGCGTATCCGTGATAACTTCCGAAACCGATAAAAATTCCGCCGCAACGCTTATGCGCGATATTTCGACGTACATCAAAAATCAGTGTATTCGCTATGAAGAACTCGCCGCCGAGGACACTGCGCGCGATTTGTGCGATCTGACCGACAACGCTTTCGAAATGCGGAAAAATATCGATTTTTCATCCGAAAACATCATGCAGACGCTGGGCGAAATCGCAAACGACAAACGCTTTACCGGAATTCTCGTATCCGACGCCGAAAATCCTTCCTCAAGCATTTATTACGGCAGCGACGACGTGACTAAAGAATACTGGCTCGATGCGCTGGAAAGATACGACAATATCAGCGGTCACCCGAACAAGAGTTATTGCGGCAGATATACGGGTACCGACGGGTACTATTACTACTATGTGCTTGTGTCCCGAACGGACAAAAGCGGAATTATTCTGTGCTACAAACGCCGCAGAATAGACGACGTGGAGGACGCTCGTTTCTCGACGGCGACGCTTCTGCACGGCTATAACTTCGAAAAAAACGGCGTTGTAGTCGTAACCGACGGCACGGTGATCACGGCGTCCAATAAACGTCAATACGAGGGTATGGCGGCAAGCGATTGTCCCGTCGTGAGAAGTTTGCGTAAGTCTGCCATCGCCGATAATCTGATAAAAGTGGAGGACGACGGCTTATACTACGGTATTCGCGCCAAAAGCAAAGACAATTTTATTTACGTTTACCTGCCCGACGCCGAAGTTTTTACCAATCGTTCGCTTATAATGTCGTACACGCTTGCTTTCTATATGTTTTTCGTAATCGTCGTCCTTATTTTAAGACAGCGCTTAATCTTCACCAAACAGCGCGAGCAGGAGCAAAAAGACGAAGTCTATCGCAAGGAAAAGGACAGACTCGCAAAGGACGCGATCCGCGCCAACGAAGTCAAAACCGACTTTTTGCGCCGCATGAGCCACGATATTCGCACTCCTATAAACGGAATACGCGGACTGGTGCAGATAGGCGAATACTATTACGACGACGCCGAAAAGCAAAAGGAGTGCCGCGAAAAAATATGGAATACGTCGGGGTACCTTCTCGATCTCGTCAACGACGTTCTCGATATGAGCAAGGCGCAGACCGGTGCGCTCGAATGGCAGGAAGAGCAATTCGTTCTGTCCGACCTTATTTCCGAAATAGTCACGCTCAACGACTTTCAGGCAAAGGAACACGGCATTAAACTTATCGCAAAGCCGTGGTGCATTACGCACGATTATCTTTCGGGCGGCAAAGTGCAATTAAAGCGAATCCTGACCAATCTTATCGGCAACGCGATCAAGTATAATAAGCCGAACGGAGAAGTGGTCGTTTCGTGCGAAGAACTGGGATCGGACGGCAATATGGCGCAATTCCGGTTCGTCTGCGCCGATACGGGAATAGGAATGGACGAAAAATTCGTCGAAACCATGTACGAACCGTTCACGCAGGAAAACACCTCCGTTCAGTCGTCGCTCGGCGGCGTGGGACTGGGACTCTCGATAGTCAAAAAACTCGTGGACTCCGCGAACGGCACGATTTCCGTCACTACCGAAAAGGGCGTAGGCACGACGTTTACGGTCGATCTTGCGTTCGCGATAGTCGAAAAACCGAAAGCCGCGTCGGAAAATACTTCGTCGGACAAGGGGGAACGACTTAGCGGTAACGTCGTGCTGGTTGCCGAGGACAACGACTTAAACTACGAAATAGCCGAATTCATTCTCGAAGTGGAGGGCGCAACCGTTATCCGCGCAGTCGACGGAAAACAAGCCGAAGATATTTTCCGCAATAGTAAAGAGGGCGAAATAAGCGCCATTCTTATGGACGTCATGATGCCCGGAACGGACGGTCTTGCCGCGACGAGAAATATCCGTGCGCTCGACAGGAGCGACGCTGCCGTCGTTCCGATAATCGCAATGACCGCAAACGCTTTCGCCGACGACGTGGAAGAGGCGCGCGAGGCAGGCATGGACGCTCATATCGCTAAGCCCATAGATTCCGAAAAACTCATTGCATGCGTAGTTCGATTGATAAATAAACGATATCACGGGGGGGGGGTGACGACTAGTGGATATTAAAAGATTATACGAAGAAGTCGGCGGAGATTACGACGGCGTGGCAAAAAGATTCGGCTCCGTCGCTATGATAGAGCGGTTCGCCGTGAAATTTTTGTCCGACGACAGCGCGGAATCGCTACGTCGCGCGTTTGAATCGGGCGACGTCGACAGCGCGTTTCGCTCGGCGCATACGTTAAAAGGGCTCGCGTTGAATCTCGGATTTACGGAACTGGGCGAAAACGCCGCGGTCTTAACCGAAATTCTGCGCAAGAAAACCTTTATCGGCAGCGAAGAGGCGTATAAAAACACGCTCCGCGCCTACGACCGCCTGTCCTCCGCAATAAAACGATATTCGGATAAATAAATGAAAAAAGAATTACCGTCAAGAAAAGAAAATCGATTGAGGCACTTCGATTACAGTGAGCAGGGCGCGTATTTTATCACGATATGCACCGAAGCAAGGAAGAACGTTTTGTCCGAAATAATCGAAAGCGATAGGTCGAACGATGTAGGGGAGGGGTTCCCCCTCCCGCTTCTGACGAAATGCGGAGAAATAACTGATAAGTTTATAAACGCAATAACCGATAAATATCCCGCTGTTTCCGTCGATTGTTATGTGATTATGCCAAATCACATACATTTGTTGTTGTCCGTGGCAAACGACGGCGGGAGGGGGAACCCCTCCCCTACGGTTACATCCGTAGTGGGATGGCTTAAATATTGCGTTACGAGAGAAATTAACCTGCCGAAAAATAAGGCTGAGAGAGTTTTTCAGCGTTCGTTTTACGACCATGTAGTGCGCGGCAGAGACGATTATGAAGAGATTTTCAGGTATGTATATGAAAATCCTGCGCGGTGGAAAGCCGATGAATTATATAACGATAAATGAAAAAACACGGGACGAGGGGATTCCGTGTTTTTTGATTGTGCGTTAAATTATCGTTGCGCGTTACATGGTTATCATGCGAATGGTGTCGGTGTTGCCCGTTTCGCCGCCGACTTTTCCGGCTGTCGCGACGATGCCGTCGCCTTTTTTTAGTCCCAGAAGGGCTTTTGCAGTCTTTGCCGCGTGGTAGAACATAACGTCCGTGGAATCGAAATGCTCGCTCATCACGGGGGTCACGCCCCACGACAGAGCCAATTTATACCACACTTTTTTATCGGTCGCCATGCCGATTATGTCCATCGGCGCGCGGAACCGCGACACCATGCGAACCGTTATGCCCGATTTGGACGAGATGACCATGGCTTTTGCTCCGATGTCTATCGCCATGCCGCAAGTGGCGTGCGAAATCGCGTCCAACTTGTTCTTGATTTTAAAGGGCGTATTGTGGAAACGGTCGGCGTAGTCGATGTGTTTTTCGGTTTCCTCGACGATCGCCGCCATGGTTTTAACCGTTTCTACAGGGTATTTGCCGGCAGCCGACTCGCCCGACAGCATAACCGCGCTCGTGCCGTCGTATACGGCGTTGGCGACGTCCGATATCTCCGCGCGCGTGGGGCGGGGATTGTGAATCATCGATTCCAGCATCTCGGTGGCAGTGATTACGCGCTTTCCGAGCAGTCTGCACTTGGTGATGATGTACTTCTGAACGGCAGGCAGTTCTGTAAACGGAATTTCCACGCCGAGGTCGCCTCTGCCGATCATTATGCCTTCGCACTCGCGGCATATCTCTTCGATATTGTCGATGCCCGTGCGATTTTCTATCTTTGCTATAATGTCGATTTTATCGCCGCCTATCGACGCGAGGTATTCTTTAAGGTCTATAAGGTCCTGCCGGCACGAAACGAACGACGCCGCGATGAAGTCCACTCCGTTTTCGACGCCGAACGCGAGGTCTTGTCTGTCCTGTTCGCTCAGGTATTCCTGTTTGAGCGTTTTTCCGGGGAAACTCATGCTCTTGCGGTCGGAAAGTTCGCCGCCGATGACGGTTTTGCACTTAATCTCCGTGCCTTCGGACGAGAGAACTTCGAACTGCACCAGTCCGTTGTTTACGAGTATTCTGTCGCCTGCGCCGACGTCGAGCGGAAGGTCTTTGTAACTCACCGAAACGATATGCTCGTCGCCTTCGACCTCGCGCGAGGTGAAGGTAAACTCGCTGCCGTCGGGGACGTTTACGGGCGAACTTTTAAACGTACCGATGCGGTATTCGGGACCTTTCGTGTCCAGCATTATCGCGATCGGAGCGTTTAACTGCTCGCGTACCTTTTTAATCATGTCTATTTTCTTTTTGTGATCTTCGTGCGTGCCGTGCGAAAAGTTAAGGCGGGCAACGTTAAGCCCTGCGCGGCACATGTCGGCAAACACGTTTTCGTCGCTGCTTGCCGGTCCTATCGTGCATATAATCTTGGTTTTTCTCATATATGGATTACCTCCCGTAATCGAAAATCAACATACTTCCCATTATATTATACTACGAATCGCGCCGAAAATCAAGCGGTAGGATAGCGACGAACGTAATCGGAACGTAAAATCCGTTTAAAGTCGGAAAAAAGCGGCGAGGGGGAACGCGCGGACGACGGGGAAAATGACCGGAAGCACGGAGCATGAAGTCGTGCGGTCGGATAGGGAACGGCGACGGACGGCGGATTCGCTCCCGAAAAAAATTTTAAAAAGAGTTAAAAAACATGCTCGAAACGCTTGACAAACCACCCCGTTTTGTATTATCATATGACCTGTTTTTTTGATAGTTCCCTCGCGGAACGTGACTCGTAAATTCGGGCGTTTTCTTTAAGGTTTGAAAAAAGCCTTAAAAAAAAACGCCCTTTTTTAGTGCCAAAAAGCGAAAAAACAAGCAAAATTTATCAAAAATCCACTTTCAAGGAGAATAATTATGAACGGAACAAAGTACGTATTCGTCACGGGCGGCGTCGTTTCGGGACTGGGTAAAGGCATAGTCGCGGCGTCTCTCGGCAGACTGCTTCGACAGCGCGGCTACAGCATAGCCGTGCAGAAACTGGATCCGTATATGAACGTCGATCCGGGAACCATGAACCCTCTCGAACATGGGGAAGTTTACGTCACCGAAGACGGAGCGGAAACCGACCTCGACCTCGGACATTACGAACGCTTCACGGGAGTCAATCTCAACAAGTATTCCAACTTAACGTCCGGAAAAGTGTTCTATTCCGTTCTCGAAAAGGAAAGAAAGGGCGAATATCTCGGAAAAACCGTGCAGATTATTCCGCACGTCACCGACGAAACACAACGTTTTATTAAAAAGAACGCCGAAAAAACGGGCGCCGACGTCGTTATAACCGAAATCGGCGGCACCATCGGCGATATAGAGTCCCGCCATTTCCTCGAAGCCATCCGTCAGTACGCGATAAACGTCGGCAGAGAAAACTGCTGCTTTATTCACGTCTGCCTCGTTCCGTACATAACCGGCTCGAACGAGTATAAGTCCAAGCCCACCCAGCACAGCGTGGGCGAACTTCAGGGCATCGGAATAAGCCCCGACGTCATCGTTCTGCGCTCGGACGGAGAAGTGGGCGAGGATATAAGAAGAAAAATCGCGCTTTTCTGCAACGTCAAGCCCGAATGCGTCGTGTCCGACGTCACTCTCAAATGTCTGTACGAAACGCCGCTCTATCTGCACAAAGCAGGTCTGGATAAAGCGGTCGCGCACGTTCTCAAACTCAAAGGCAAAACCGATTTAACCGAGTGGAGAGAATTCATTAAGTCCGTCAAGTCCGCAAAAGACACCGTGGAAGTAGCATTGGTCGGCAAATACGTCAGCCTGCACGACGCCTATTTGTCGGTAGTCGAAGCGCTGCACGCAGGCGGCTACGCAAACGGAGTGAAAGTAAAAATCCGTTGGGTGGACAGCGAGGACGTCGACAAGAAAACGGCGGCGAAAGTTTTCGACGGCGTCGGCGGCATAATCATCCCCGGCGGATTCGGCAACCGCGCCACCGAAGGCATGATAGAGTCGTGCAGATACGCGCGTGAAAACGGCGTTCCCTGCTTCGGTATCTGCCTCGGCATGCAGATGATGGCAATCGAGTTCGCGAGAAACGCCTGCGGACTGAAAGGCGCGACCAGCGGCGAATTCGACGAAAACGCCGTGCATAAAGTCATCGACCTTATGGACGATCAGAAAAACGTAAGCAATAAGGGCGGCACGATGAGGCTCGGAGCCTATCCGTGCGTTCTCAAAGACGGCAGCCGCGCGAAAGCGGCGTACGGCAAGACCGAAATAGCCGAACGTCATCGCCACAGATACGAATTCAACAACGACTATCGCGAAGTTTTCGAGGAAAACGGCATGACGCTTTCCGGTACTTCGCCCGATAATCGCCTTGTGGAAATAGTCGAACTGGGCGACAGACCCTTCTATCTCGGCTGTCAGTTCCATCCCGAATTCAAGTCGCGCCCCGACGAGGCTCATCCGCTGTTCCGCGAATTCATAAAAGCGAGCGCCGAGTATTGCAAAAAGTGAAAAATTACTGTATAATAATAAAGTGAAAAATTACTGTATAATAATATAGAAAAGAAAATAGAAAAGAAAAACGCGCCGGGCGCATATCGGCGCAACCCTTAAAGAGGAGTTTTTATTATGGAAAGCAAAAACAAAGTATCCGAAATTTTTGCGGAAAACGTATTTACCGATAAAGAAATGAAAAAACGCCTTCGCGGCGAAACGTACGCGAAGTATAAAAAATGCATCGAAACGGGCGTTCCGTTCGACCGTCCTCTCGCCGACGAAATCGCTGCAGCCATGAAAGAATGGGCGATCGGCAAGGGAGCCACTCACTACACGCACTGGTTCCAGCCCATGACCGGCGTGACCGCCGAAAAGCACGAAGCGTTCATCGAACCCGGCGACGGCAACGGCGAAGAGGGTATAGAGCGTTTTTCGGGCAAGAACCTGATTAAAGGCGAACCCGACGCGTCCAGTTTCCCCACCGGCGGACTGCGCGCCACTTTCGAAGCGCGCGGCTACACCGCTTACGATCCCGGTTCCAACGCGTTCGTAATGGGCAATTCGCTGTATATCCCCACGGTGTTCTGCTCGTACGGCGGCGAATCGCTCGATAAAAAGACTCCGCTTCTCCGCAGCGTTCAGACGCTGTCCGAAAACGCGGTAAAAGTGCTCAACCTTCTGGGCGACGACTCCAAAAAAGTGGACGCAAACGTCGGCGTCGAGCAGGAGTACTTCCTTATAGATAAAAAAGAATACGAGCGCCGTCTCGATCTCGAAACGTGCGGCAGAACGCTTTTCGGAGCAAAACCGCCCAAGGGTCAGGAACTCGACGACCACTATTTCGGCAAAATCAAGGCGAGAGTGTGGGACTACATGAACGACCTCGACGAGCAGTTGTGGAAACTGGGCGTATACGCAAAAACCAAGCACAACGAAGTCGCTCCCGCTCAGCACGAACTCGCAAACGTGTTCACGACGGCAAACCTCGCTACCGATCAGAATCAGATAACCATGTCGGTTATGAAGTCGGTCGCCGATAAGCACGGTATGGTGTGCCTTTTAAACGAAAAGCCGTTTGCCGGAATAAACGGCAGCGGTAAGCACAACAACTGGTCGCTCTGCTCCGAAAAAGGCGAAAATCTGTTAAAGCCCGGAAAACATCCGCGCGAAAACAAGAAATTTCTCACGTTCTTCGCCGCCGTGGTAGCCGCCGTGGACGACTATCAGGATATGCTGCGCGCGTCGGTCGCAACGCCCGGAAACGACAACCGTCTGGGCGGAAACGAAGCGCCGCCTGCCGTTTTGTCCATGTTCGTCGGCAGCGTTATGGAAAACGTCATCCGCTCGATAGTAAGCGGCGAACCGTATGTCGAAACGCCGCTTAACGCGTCGGTTATAAACGGAGCCATCGCCTACACCAAGGACGACACCGACAGAAACCGTACTTCGCCGTTCGCGTTTACGGGCAATAAATTCGAATTCCGTATGGTCGGCTCGGATATGTCGGTTGCCGGAGCGAACATCGTTCTCAACACCGCCGTCGCCGAAGAACTGCGCAAAATCGCCGAAAAACTGGAAAAAGTCGGAGCGGAAAACCTCGACGAAGTGCTTAAAGAAATTTTCGTAAAGCACGGCAGAATCATCTTCAACGGCAACAACTACTCGGAAGAATGGAAAAAGGAAGCGGAGAAGAGAGGTCTGTGCAACATGCCCACCACCGTGGACGCAATTCCCGCGTATATCGACCCGAAAAACATCGAACTGTTCTCCTCGCACGGCGTCATGACCGAAACCGAAATGCGCAGCCGCTACGAAATCTTAACCGAACGCTACGTTAAAATCGTGGACATAGAGGCGCGCACCATGCTGCAGATCGCAAATCGTCAGATCATCCCGGCGGTCATCGGCTATCAGAAAGACGTGCTTAAAGAACTCTCGCTTAAACAGAGTCTTGCGTCGGTGTGCAAACTGGACGTCAAAACCGAAGTCGCGCTCGCCGAAAAACTGTCCTCACTGTGCGTTAAAGCGTCGGACGCAGCCGAAAAACTGGCTTCCGACCTCGATAAAGCGCAGTCGTACGAAAACGAGTACGAGTGCGCCGTGTTCCACAAGGACGTCGTTATCGGCGACATGAACGCGCTCAGAGAGTACTGTGACAAACTGGAAGAAGTCACCGCAAGCGAAAAGTGGCCCTTCCCCACCTACTGCGAAATCTTAAACAGCGTTAAATATTGATTTACGCCGCGTTATTTACGCGGATCCGAACGGACGGACAGAGAACTTCTGTCTGCCCGTTTTTCTTTTAAATCGCAATCGTGCGGCTTTTACTTGCGATTTTAAGCCACGAAAACCCGAAATAAAGCAAAAAACTCTTGACAAAACCGAAATCCCGAGTATAATAGTTGTATGTACAACAATGTATGTACAACTATTTTGAGTAAAGGAGAAACGTATGGACGTAACCGAACGAAAAATCACGAAAATTGCGAGAGAGGCGGAAAAACTCGTGCTGCTTTCCTTGAGGGAAAAGGGCGTGGGAACTGCCGAAATAGATCTTATTCACGCGCTGCGCCACAATCCGGGCTGCACGCAGGCGAAACTTGCGGAAATACTGCACGCGGATAAAGCCGCCGTCGCCAGAAGAACGTCCAATCTCGAAGCGAAAGGCTATCTTATTCGCAAGGACGACGCACGCGACAAGCGCAGCAAACTGCTCTATCCCACGGAAAAAGCCGAAACGCTTAAATCGTCCAAAGCCGAAATAGAAGCGGCGTTTTACGAATATCTGCTCTCTTCGCTTAGCGAGGAGCAGGCGGAAACGTTTGCCGGTTTACTAGATAAACTGTACGTCGCGTCGAAAGCCGAAAGCCGCGCCGGATTTCCGCATTTTATCGGAGAGAGCGATGAATGAAAAAGCGAGTCAAATCCGAAAAGGAGTTCCGTGCGGACAGAATAAGCGCATATTTTCGTGCGGAATGGCTGTCGCTAACGTTCGTAACGCTGTCGGGACTGCTGTATAACGTCGGACAACTGGCAACGCCGTGGTTCGAGGGCATGCTCGCGCAGTGCCTCGCGGACGTTCTCGGCGGAAGCAAGACCGCAGCCGCGATGGTCACGCTCGTTATCGCCTATTTCGCCGTTACGATCATTGTGCAGGTCGCAAGATTTATTAAACGCTTTTACGTTCGTCGGTTCGCGAACAACGTGAACAGGCGGATGAAGGGCATTTTATACGCTAATCTGTTGCGTCAAAGCCGCGCGTCGTCGGAAAAGGAAGGGGCGGGCGAACTTATAACAAAAGCCGTTTCGGACGTGGACGACTGCGTCGAAGGCATGCGTAAATTCACGACGGAAATTTTCGATACCGGCGTGGTGCTTGTCGGCTATGCCGTAATGCTGTTCCTGTACGATTGGCGACTGGCTCTTTTAAGCATGATATTCACGCCCGTATCGTATTTTTGCGCGGCTCGGATGAAAAAGCCGGTTCAGCAGGCGGGAGCGGCTTATAAAAAGGCGGCGGCTCGCCTGAACGGCGCTACGCTCGACCGCGCGGAAAACGCCGTGACGTACCGCGTTTACGGCTGCGAAAAAACGAGAGAGCGACTATACGAAGACGCTTTGAAAGACTACGAAAAAACCGCGGTGCGCAGTAATATTTGGCAGTCGGCGCTTCCGCCGCTTTATCTTGCGGCGTCCTGCGCAGGCGTGCTGTTTATTTTATGGTTCGGAGCGAAAAACGTGCTGGGCAGCGGCTGGAGCGTGTGGGACATCGCGGCGTTTACCACGTTTCTTTCCTGTTTCACCAAACTTACGATCCGCTCTTCGAAAGTGGCGAAACTGGTCAATTCCGTGCAAAAAGCCGAGGTTTCCCGGAAACGAATCAAGCCGCTCATGAAGTCGCCGCTTCCGCTCGAACCGATTGCCGTGCCGAACGCCGCCGACGTAACGCTCGAAAACGTCTGCTTTGCTTATGACGGCGAGCCGATATTCTCGGGACTTAATCTTACGGCGCATCCCGGCGATATTATAGGCGTTACCGGACCCGTCGCCTGCGGAAAATCGACCTTCGGGCGCATGTTTCTGTGCGAAAAGCCGTACGGCGGCTCGATTCGCTTCGGCAAACGAGAACTTTCGGACTTTACTCCGCGCGGAATCGCCTCTACGGTGGGCTATCTCGGTCACGACCCCGAACTTTTCGCCGATACCGTGAAAAACAACGTGCTTTGCGGAAGCGAGCAAAGCGAAGCGCCGTATCTGGAGAATACCGCGCTAAGCAAAGAAGTCGCGGCTATGGAAAACGGAGCCGATACCGTGATCGGAAATAACGGTATACGGCTTTCGGGCGGACAGGCGCAGCGATTGGCTCTGGCGAGAACACTTGCTCATCCGCGTCCGCTGATGATTCTGGACGATCCGTTTTCCGCGCTCGACCGAAAAACGGAGGACGCGATATTCGAAAATCTGCGCGAATACGCGAAAGCCAAAGTCATTTTTTTCATTTCGCACAGACTTTATCATTTTCCGCAGATGCAAAAGGTGATTTTTATGGAAAACGGCAAAACTTTTGTCGGTACGCACGCCGAATTGACGCAGTCTTTGCCAACGTATAGAAAACTGTACGAGAGTCAGACGGGAGATAACGCGCATGAAGAATAAATCGGGTGTGTTTACGGCGGTTAAAACGGCGATAAAGCAACGTCCGCTGCTTGCTGCGGCAACGCTTTTATGCGTGGCGGCGGCGGTCGCGGCGTCGCTCGTTCCTCCGCTCGTGCTTGCAATAATAATCGACCGTCTGACGGGCGGAATATCGCTCGGATTTACGGTCGTGCTTATGTACTTCGGCAGTTTGGTACTGGAAAACGCACTCTCGTCCGCGCAGGAATCGCTGCTCGTGGTGTTCGGACAGAAAACCACACGCGCACTCCGATCCGAAATGTCGAAAAAACTTACGAGATTGCCGGCAAGCACGCTGGTCAAGCAAAGTCCCGGCGAAACCGCGTCCCGTTTTTCGGGCGACGTGGATACCGTTGAAGCGCTGTTTACGTCCGGCATTATAAGCATGGTCGCGGACGCGTGCAGAATAATTTCCGTTCTGGTCGTAATCGCGGTGAAAAATCCCGGACTTGCGCTCGTTTTGTTGCTTATTTTACCGTTTTTCGCATTGTTTACGCTAAGAGTCCGGAAAAAAACGCTTGCGGCTCAACTCGAAAACCGCCGCGCCGTCGCCGCCGAATCCGGTCAGGTGCCGGAAACTCTGCACAATATCCGCACGATTCACGCTCTCGGCATGGAAAGTTATATGGAACGCCGTTACGACGAGCGGATAGGCGAAAGTTACGCCGCGGTGGAAAAAACCAATTTCTACGACGCGATCTATTCGCCCGTCGTGATTTTGCTTAACGCGCTCGTTGTGGGCGTCGTAATGCTGCTTTCCGCGTCCGGAAAAGCGGAAATTCTGACGCTGTTCGGAATGTCCGTCGGCACGTCGGTTGCCGTTATCAACTATATATCCAAAATTTTCTCGCCTATCGAAAGTCTCGGAATGGAAATACAGACCATTCAGTCGGCAATGGCGGGAGTTCGGCGTATCGACGCCTTTCTCGCACAACCGGAGCGCGCGATTGCGGAAAAAGACGATAAAGACGCGAGCGGCGACGTCGTGTTTTATAAAGTCTGCTTCGGTTATGACGACAAGCCCGTACTCGTCGATTTCTCGATGACGGTAAGCGGGGGCGAGCAGGTCACTCTTATCGGAAGAACGGGGGCTGGCAAAAGTACGGTGTTCCGCCTTTTGCTGGGACTATATAAGCCGCAATCGGGTTCTATTACGGTGGGAGGTGAGGACGTAACCGCAATCCCCGACGAGAAAAAACGCGCCTGCATCGGCTGCGTGGAACAGCGTTTTTCGCGCGTTCCGGGAACGGTGCTTGATCAGATAACGCTTTCCGAACCGAGCATAACGCCGGAAGAGGCGTATGCAGCGGCGAAACTTGCGGGAATAGACGAGGCGATAAACGCGCTCCCAAACGGATATTTGACGCCTTGCTCGGACGGGTTGTTTTCGCAGGGCGAGTGGCAACTTCTGTCGGTTGCCCGTGCAGTCGCGGCAAATCCCCAAGTGCTGCTGCTCGACGAAATCACCGCGAATCTCGATGCCGCAACCGAAGCGCGCGTACTCGAAGCGTTGAAGCGAGCCTCTAAAGGGCGCACCGTGCTGTCCGTTTCGCACCGAATTTACGAAAATCTCGGCGGAAGAACGGTGGAAATCGGACCTACTGATTCGTCAGACGCCGAAACAGCCTGAAATCCGATTTTTTGCCGCCGTCCGACGAAGCGGCTTAACTACGCATAATACTATAAGGAAAAGGGCAACCTGCAAGTAAGCGGTCTTGCTCTTTTCTTTCCGGAGGAGCCGATGCTCGGCGCGGACTAAATTTTGCTTATTGCGCGCGACCTTGAAAATTTTTTATTTTTTTGTCAAAAAACGCCGAAATGCCCGTTCAAACGCTTGACTTTACCTTGCCGATTTGCTATACTCAAGGTGTAAATCGAATTTGCCAATATAGGTTCGTATAAACGGCACGAACGTCTCTACCGCACCGCCACAGGAGCGACTATTGGTTGATTTCTTGCTTTTAAGCGTTGCTTTTTGCGTGCTTTGCAGGGCATTCGCTTGATTGTGCGGAGATATTGGCAAACGGAAATTTCTTTCCGTTTTTTTGTTTATTAAACGGAAAAGCGAGGCTGAATGGAACTTCTCGAACGTCAAATCAAGCAAAGAGGCAAGGTTTTCGAAGGCGGCGTGTTAAGCGTCGGTTCGTTCGTAAACCAGAACATGGACGTTAAGCTGCTCTCCGCGATGGCGGACGAAGTAGCCGCTCATTTTGCCGGCAAAAACGTCGATAAAGTCCTCACCGTCGAGGCTTCGGGCATTGCGCTAGCGGTGCTGGTCGCCGAAAGAATGAACTGCGAAGCCGTGTTCGCAAAAAAGAGCAAATCGTTAAACGCAAAAGGCGAAGCGTACGAAGCGGAATGTCGCTCGTTCACACGCCCGGGCGTTAACATAATATCGCTCCCGAAAGAATATCTGCCAAAAAATTCCAACGTGCTTATAGTGGACGACTTTCTTGCCGTGGGTAACGCGGCAAACGCGCTTATCGACATAGTCGGTCAGGCGAAAGCAAACCTCGTCGGAATGAGCGTGGCGGTCGAAAAGGGCTTTCAGGGCGGCGGCGACGCGCTCCGCGAAAAGGGCGTCGATCTTCTCTCTCTCGCTATTGTCGAGAGTATGGAAGGCGGAGAAATAGTTTTCCGCAACAACTGAATAACGTATACAGCCAAGGGAAAAGTGATGAACTAACGTAGTTATAATTACCCGAAAGGGTACGGAGGTATTTTTATAATGAAGAAACTTATCACAATTTTGCTTGCCGTAGTAACGGCAGCGACCTGCTGCTTCGCGTTTGCCGCATGCACGCCCGATGAGAACAAAACCGAAAAAACCAAAATCGGTCTCATCACTTTGCACGATGACAACTCGACGTACGACAAAAACTTCATCGACGCGTTCAACGCCGCTTGCACGAAGAAAGGTGTAGAAGCCGTTCTTAAAACCAACATCGAAGAAGATGAAAGTTGCACCACCGCCGCTAACGAACTGGTCGAAGAAGGCTGCAAACTTGTGTTTGCCGATTCTTTCGGTCACGAAGAATATCTGAGAGTAACGGCTGCGGCAAATCCCGAAATTCAGTTCTGCCACGCAACCGGAACTTCGATGCAGAAAGACACCACTCTTTCCAACTTCCACAACGCGTTCGCGTCCATCTACGAAGGAAGATTCCTCGCAGGCTATGCCGCAGGTCTTAAACTCAAAGAAATGTACGCTGCAAACAACACCATCGCTAAAGAAGGCGTTATCACCGTCGGTTACGTAGGCGCTAAGGCATATGCCGAAGTTAAGTCGGGCTACACTTCCTGGCTGCTCGGCGTTAGAAGAGCAATGGAAGGCGTTGAAGGCGTTACCACCGTCAACATGAAAGTTACGTTCACCGACAGTTGGTACGACGAAACCAAAGAAGGAAATGCCGCTAAGGCTCTTATCGACGCCGGATGCGTTCTTATTTCCCAGCACGCAGACTCCTGGGGCGCTCCCAAGACCTGCGAAACCGAAAAAGTTCCCAACGTTTCCTACAACGGCAGCACCGAATCGCAGTGCCCCGAAACCTTCATCGTTTCGTCTAGAATCAACTGGCAGCCCTACTTCGAATACATCATCGACAGCGTTCTGAACGGCACCGCAATCGCTAAAGACTGGGTCGGCGACCTCGGCACCGACATCTACGACGGATCGGTTTGCCTCAGCGCGTTCGGCGCAAAAGCACCCGCAGCAGGAACCGAAGCCGCTGTTAAAGCAATCGCCGCAGAACTTAAAGCAGGCACCATTAAAGTGTTCGATACTTCCAAGTTCGCAATCAAGGATTATGCAGGCGGTCAGTTCGCAGAACTTACCGACGTCAAGAAAGACGAAACCGGCAAAATGACCGGCGCTAAGCAGAACGGCGTAGAAGTTGTCAAAACCGAAAACGGCATCACCTATTTCGACGAATCCAACGTTTCCACCAACCGTTCGGCTCCCTACTTCGATATCGATATCGTAGGCATCGAAAATCTTTAATAAATTATAAGAAAATCAATCAACCGTGTACCCAAGGGGTGGGAAACTGCCCCTTGGATATATTATTTTTACAGGACAGGTAAGGCTATGCAGGCTGAAAACACTAATTTAAGCGTCGGCAACGACATTGCCGTAAAATTTGAAAACGTCGGCAAGACTTTCGGTGAAGTGAAAGCCAACAGCGGCGTTTCTTTCGACGTTTACAAGGGCGAAGTGCTTTCTCTTCTGGGCGAAAACGGAAGCGGCAAAACCACGCTCATGAACATGCTCTCGGGCATTTATTTCCCCGACGAGGGCAATATCTACGTAAACGGCGAACTTGCCTTTATCAAAACTCCCAAAGACGCTCACGACCTCGGAATAGGCATGGTTCATCAGCACTTTAAACTGGTGGACGTGTTCAGCGGTATTCAGAACGTCGCGCTGGGTTTGGATAAAAAAATAAAATTCAATCTGAAAAAAATCCGTGCGGACGTCGAAGAGATCTGCGCCCGTTACGGTTTCGAAATAGATTTCGACAAGAAAATATACGATATGTCCGTGTCGGAAAAGCAGACTCTCGAAATAGTCAAAGTGCTTTATCGCGGCGCGAATATCCTCATTCTCGACGAGCCTACCGCGGTGCTTACTCCGCAGGAAACCGAGAAACTGTTTGCCGTCATCCGCAACATGCGCTCGGACGGCAAGTCGATCATAATAATCACGCACAAATTAAACGAAGTCATGGAAATTTCCGACCGCGTCGCCATTCTCCGTAAAGGCGAGTACATCGGCACGATCGAAACCAAGGACGCAAGCGAGAAAATTCTCACCGAAATGATGGTGGGCAAAAAAGTCGATCTCAAAATCGACCGTCCCGAAATCAAGTTCGACCGACCTCTGCTTGAAATCAGAGATCTGTCGGTTAAATCCGACGACGGCAGCCTTGCCATTAAAAACGCGAGTTTTTATATCAGAGGCGGCGAAATTCTCGGCGTCGCAGGCATAACCGGTTGCGGACAGAAAGAACTGTGCGAGGCAATCGCAGGTCTTCGTCCCGTGACCGAAGGCTTTATAATGCACAAGGGCGAAAGCATCGTGGGTCTGCCTCCGCGCGAAATAATCGAAAAGGGCGTGTCCATGAGTTTCATCCCAGAGGACCGGCTGGGCATGGGTCTGGTGCCGTCGATGAGCGTCACCGACAACATGATGCTTAAAACCTACGCCGATAAAAAAGGTCTGTTCGTGGACAGAAAAGAGGCGCGCGCGAGAGCAAACGCGCTCATCGAAAAACTCAGCATAGCGACGCCTTCGAGCGAAACGCCCGTTCGCCGTCTTTCGGGCGGTAACGTGCAGAAAGTGCTTGTCGGACGAGAAATCGAATCCGCTCCGAACGTAATAGTCACGGCATACCCCGTACGCGGACTGGACATCAACTCCGCGTACGTCATATACGACATTCTCAACGAGCAGAAGGAAAAGGGTACCGGAATTCTGTTCGTGGGCGAGGATCTCGACGTAATGCTCGCTCTGTGCGATAAAATCATGGTGCTGTGTCACGGCAAGGTCATGGGTATCGTCCACGCCGAGAAAACCGACAAAGAGCAACTGGGTCTTATGATGACCGGCTCGCTCGACCTTACCGAAGAGAAAAAGGACAAAAACCTCGGTATCGCGAAAGACAGTAACTTAACCGGCGAACAGTGGCAGCAAGCCGAACGCGAAGCCGAAGAAAAGCGCGAGAAAGAGGAAAAACGCGAGAAAGAAGATAAAAAGGAGAGAGAAAGCAATGAAAGATAAGCATTTTATCAAAGAATCTCCCATTCACGTCGTAAAACGCGACAACACGCCGCTGTGGCAGACAATAGTAATCAAACTGTCCGCCGTGCTTATCGGGCTTGTCGTCGGCGCAATATTTTGTTCGCTTATTTCCAAAAAAGGCAACAATCCGTTCGAATTTTTCGCCTATCTTTTTAAGGGCGTGTTCGGCTCCTCGACCGCAAGAGGCTCGTTCGTGCAGAAACTTGCGCTTCTGGTTCTCGTAAGCCTTGCGCTTCTGCCTGCGTTCAAGATGAAATTCTGGAACCTCGGCGGTAACGGACAAATTCTTATCGGCGCGCTCGTAACCACAATGTTTATGAAATTCATGGGCGGAAAAGCCCCCGACGCGGTCGTCATCATACTCATGGTGATTTGCGGCGTGCTTGCAGGAGCCGTTTGGGCGCTTATCCCCGCCGTTTTCAAAGCGTTATTCAAAACCAACGAATCGCTGTTCACGCTCATGATGAACTATGTCGCAACCGGGCTGGTCGCCTACTTTTTGTCGGCGTACGGCGATGCCGGCAGCGGAACGCTCAAGCCCATTGCGGCTGCAAACCTCAATATTCCCGGCGTAAAGAACAGCGCGAACCTTATCTGCGCTATCGTAGCCGTAGTCATGTTTGCATTCATCTTTATCTACTTCAAATTCGGTAAACACGGCTTCGAAGTCAGCGTCGTCGGCGAGAGCGAAAATACCGCGCGTTACGTCGGTATGAACGTTAAAAAAGTAATTATCCGCACCATGGCTCTCTCGGGCGCGATATGCGGTCTGGTGGGCGTGCTGCTCGCAGGCTCTATCAATCACACCGTTTCCACGAGTTCCGCCAACAACATGGGCTTTACCGCGATAATGGTCGCGTGGCTGGGTAAACTCGACCCGGTTATGATGATGGTCGCGGCGTTCTTCATCTCGTTCGTAGATAAGGGAATGTCGTCGGTCCGCACTAACTTCGGACTTACAAATCTTGCCGCTTCCAATATCGTGCTCGGCGTTATCTACTTCTGCATAATCGCAAGCGAATTCTTCCTCGAATACTCGATCAAGCGTCGCAAAAAGGCAAATCAGCCTTACGGAAATTTTCTGGACAAAGGAGGTAACAAATAATGGTATCTTGTATCGTTGCCGCAATAGGAATAGGCGTCGTGCTTTTGTTCGGATGTCTGGGCGAAACGCTTAACGAAAAGTCCGGGCATCTCAACCTCGGTATCCCCGGAATTATGTGTATGGGTACTTTCGGCGGCTGCTTCGGCGTGGAACTGTACCTTAAAAACCTGCCCGACGCCGTCACCACCGCAATAGGAGTGCCGGTAGCGGGAAGCGGACTCACGCAGGAAATGTTCGTCACCAATATGCACAACATCTCCGACCCGTCGTGGGCTGCCGTGTTCTTCCTGTCGATGCTGTTCGCGATGCTGTTCGCCGCTTTCGGCGGTCTTATCTATGCGTTCCTCACCGTAACGCTCCGCTGCAATCAGAACATAACCGGTCTTGCGCTCACCACTTTCGGCGCAGGCTTTACCGATTACTTCATGGGAACGCTCACCAAACGCGGTTTCAACTACGCAAGCATCGCGCTTCGTAAATCGCTCGTGGACGTGTTCCCCGCGCTCGGAAAACTCGGCTGGTTTGCCGAAATATTCCTCTCGCACGGTATTCTCGTCTATATCGCAATCGCTCTGGCGATCGCTCTCGCTATCATTCTCAAAAAGACGCGCGTCGGACTTAATCTCCGCGCCGTCGGAGAAAGCCCTGCAACCGCAGACGCAGCCGGCATCAATATCACCGCTTATAAGTACGGTGCGATCGTCATCGGCGCAGCCATCGCGGGCTTGGGCGGACTGTACTACGTCATGTGCGAAAGCAAGGGCAGTTGGATGAATTCGTCCACTATTCAGGCGTTCGGATGGCTGGCAATCGCGCTCGTCATATTCACCGTGTGGAAGCCCGACCTTGCGGTGCTCGGATCTATCCTGTTCGGTTTCCTGTACGTTTTCAACAGTTACAGTTCGGCGTTCGGCATAAAACTGCCCAGCATTGCAAGCGGCAGAATCGTGGAACTTCTGCCTTATGTCGTTACGATAATAGTTCTTATCGTAACCAGCATCGTCGGCAAGAAGGAAACTCAGCCGCCGGCGTCGCTCGGAATCAACTACTTCCGCGAAGAAAGATAAATTTTGTATAATAGAATAAAAAGATAAACGGCTCGCCTTAGAAAAGACGGGTCGTTTTTTGGTTTAAAAAATGACATCACCGCACGAAGGTGAGTGCAGCGATGTCATTTGTATGAGTGAAAAGACAATACGCAAGTTATCGACACGTCCCGATTCCGCATTGTTTTGGAGAAAGAAAATCTGCGAAACGGGCAAAAATCATATTTGCAAAGCCGCGCCGAGCACCTGCATAATTATATTATATCCTACATTTTGTAGGAAGTCAACTGTTTGCAGGAAGTTTTTTATATAATTTACATATGAAAAACAACGTCGTAGGCAATAAAATCAAGGAATTAAGGATAGAAGCCGGTATTTCGCAGAGAAAACTCGGCGATTCGCTCGGATTCAGCAATCAGACGATAAGTTTCTGGGAATCGGGGCGGTGCGAGCCTTCTCTCGACGCTCTGGTTCTTATCGCAAAATTTTTTAACACCACGCCCGACTATCTTCTCGGGTTTTCGGAATATTAAACGAAAGTCGTTAAACGGCTCGCCTTAAAAAGACGGGTCGTTTTTTTGTTGCCTGCGATTGACTTGTTGCCTGCGATATGCTATAATTTGCTTACCTTGAGTAAGGAGAAAACAATGAAACTTGACGGATATATTTTAGGTAAGGACGAACAGCCGCTTGACGTTATAAAGGACGACGGCGGATTTACGAGTATTTTCCGTTCGATAGCGGTAGTGGGCGACAGCCTGTCGTCGGGCGAGTTCGAGGGAACGAACTCCGAGGGAAACAAGACCTATCGCGACCGTTTCGAGTATTCGTGGGGTCAGTTTCTGGCGCGTATGACCGGCAGCGTCGTGTACAATTTTTCGAGCGGCGGCATGACGGCGGAGTGGTACTGCAATTCTTTTGCCGACGAAAAAGGATACTGGAACGCGGACAAGTTCTGCAAGGCGTACATAATTGCGCTCGGCGTAAACGATATTTTTTGTCAACATAAGCCAGTCGGCGACGTTTCCGACGTCGATTTGCAGGACTATAAAAACAACAAGCCGACGTTTATCGGGTATTACAGCCGCATAATTCAGCGGTATAAGAGCCTTAACAAGGACGCGAAGTTCTTTCTCGTCGTTCCGCCCGAATCGGATACGCGGCCAAGCGAGGACGAACAGACGCTGCGCTCCGCCATATACGCAATCGCCGGGCTTTTCGACAACGCCTACGTTTTAGACCTTTACAAGTACTGCGTGACGTACGACAAGGAGTTCCGCCGCAATTTCTACCTCGGCGGTCACTTAAATCCGATGGGATACGCGCTTACGGCGAAAATAATCGGCTCGTACATCGACTATATAATACGCGCAAATCCGCGCGACTTCGCTCAGGTCGGTTTCATGGGCTCGCCCGACCGTAACACGGCGGACGAATTCGACAAGTAAACGTTATAATTCAGAATAAAAACACTATTATTACACGGATAAACTTATGATTTTATACTACATTCGCCACGGTCAACCGAACTACGAAATTAACTGTCTTACAGAACAGGGGAAGAAACAGGCGTTGCTGCTTTCTCGCAGAGCGGATTTAAAAGACGTCGAAGTCGTATTTTCTTCGCCTTCACGCCGCGCCGTGCAAACGGCTATGCCGACGGCTAACTCGCTCGGAAAAGAGATAACCGTACTGGACGAGTGCGACGAGGACTGCGCCTGGAGCAGGTTTTCGATGAGTACGCCTTCGGGCGATCGCTGGTTCTATCAGAACGACGTCGGTATCCGCGCGCTCGCAAAGGCGCAAGATGCAGGTAAGGTGTGGTGGTGCGACCCGATATTCGGCGAAAATATGGCTGAAAACGTGCAGTGGTACCGCGATTTTGCAGACGAATTTATGCTTTCGCTCGGATTTAAGCACGACAGGCAAAACAACGCGTATAAATGCACGGGCGCGAAGTATAAAAAGGTCGCGCTGTTTGCTCACGAGGGAGCCGGCTATGCGATTTTGTCGTCGATAACCGATATTCCGTACCCGAATTTAACGCGCCTGTACAACTACCACACGGGAGTCACGACGCTTATATTCGACGAGAGCAAAGAACTTATCGTTCCCGAAATCGCAACCTTTTCGGATACGAAACATCTGCCGCCGGAACTGACGACGAGATAAATATTAAAAGAACGCGAGCGGCGAGAAAATCGTCGCTTTTTTATATCGCGCAAACCGTTGACAAAAGCCGATTTCGGTGGTATTATATTACCGACCGATTTGGTAGGAAATTCGCGCGATCGCGTTTTCCGAATATATGTCCGGCTTTGCGAAGATACTACCCGAAAAGGCGAGCCGAAAGCGAAAAAACGGCTACTTCTATGTGAATCGGTCAATGTTTTAAGGAGAAATATAATGAAACAATATTCTGTTACCGGAATGAGTTGCGCCGCGTGCAGCGCCAGGGTGGAAAAAGCCGTGTCGGGCGTGCAGGGCGTGGACTCGTGTTCGGTCAATCTTCTGACGGGTTCGATGAGCGTCGAAGGCTCGGCGAGCGACTCGGCGATTATCGAAGCGGTTAAAAAAGCCGGCTACGGAGCAAGCGCCAAGGGCGAGAAAAAAACCGAGGTTGCGGCGGAGGACGGAGCGAAAAACGAGTTGCGTTCGCTTATAAAAAGGCTGTGTTTCTCGGCTGCGTTTACGCTTATTCTCATGTACTTTTCGATGGGTCACATGATGTTCCCGTCGGCGTTTCCGCTGCCGCCGTTCATGCAGGGCGACCACGTCGCGATGGGACTGGTTCAGTTGCTGCTTGCGGCGATAGTAATGGTGATAAATCAGAAGTTTTTCATAAGCGGATTCAAGTCTGCGATTCACGGAGCACCCAACATGGACACGCTGGTCGCGCTCGGATCGGGCGTTTCGTTCGTGTGGAGCGTGGTCGCGCTGTTCATGACCTCGCATGCGCAACTGCATAGCGGAGCCGATGCCGCCATGAAGTATATGGACGAATTCTACTTCGAGTCGGCTGCCATGATTCTGACGCTTATAACCGTCGGAAAAACGCTCGAGTGTTATTCGAAAGGCAAAACGACCGACGCAATAAAAAGCCTTATGGACCTCGCGCCCAAAACGGCGACCGTAATAAAGGACGGAAAAGAAGTAACCGTACCCGTCGAACAGGTACAAAAGGGCGATACGTTCGTCGTTCGACCGGGCGAAAGCATCCCGGTCGACGGCGTAGTGACGGACGGCGCGAGCGCGGTAAACGAGTCGGCTCTCACCGGCGAAAGCGTCCCCGTAGACAAGCAGCCGGGCGACGGCGTGGCGGCGGCGACGGTCAATCAGTCGGGCTTCCTTAAATGCCGCGCGACCGCGGTGGGAGAGGATACCACTCTGTCGCAGATAATAAAAATGGTGGAAAACACGTCGGCGACCAAGGCGCCCATCGCAAAAATCGCCGATAAAGTTTCGGGCGTGTTCGTGCCTGCGGTCATCTCGATTTCGGTCGTAACGCTGGTCGTGTGGCTGATTATCGGAAGAGCGTTCGATTTCGCGCTTGCGAGAGCCATTTCCGTGCTGGTCATCAGTTGCCCGTGCGCGCTGGGACTGGCAACGCCCGTGGCTATAATGGTAGGCAGCGGAACCGGAGCGAAAAAAGGCGTGCTGTTCAAAACGGCAACTTCGCTCGAACAGACCGGCAAAACGCGCATAGTCGCGCTGGATAAAACCGGTACCGTAACCGAAGGCAAACCGTCGGTCGTTGAGATAGCGGCGTTCGGCTGCGACGAAAAAGAACTGCTTTCGCTTGCCTGCTCGCTCGAACTAAAGAGCGAACATCCGCTTGCCCGAGCAATAGTCGAAAAGGGCGAAGCGGAGAATATTCCGCTGTCGGAAGTAACCGATTTTGCCGCGCTCCCCGGTAACGGCGTGAAGGGTATGCTTAACGGAAAAAGTCTTATCGGCGGCAGTCTTAAATTCGTTTCGGATAAAATAGAGTTATCGCAGGACGTCGTTTTTGCAGCAAATCGAATGTCGGAAGAAGGAAAAACGCCGCTTTTGTTCTGCGAAGACGAAACGCTTAAAGGCGTAATAGCGGTCGCCGACGAGATAAAAGCGGACAGCCGCGAGGCTATATCCGACCTTAAAGATGCAGGCGTTCGCGTGGTCATGATAACCGGCGACAACGAGCGCACCGCAAAGGCGGTCGCTGCGAGAGCGGGCATCGACGAAGTCATCGCAGGCGTTCTGCCCGACGGAAAACAGGCGGCTATCGAAAACCTTAAAAAGAACGGAAAAGTTGCCATGGTGGGCGACGGAATCAACGACGCTCCGGCGCTGACGAGCGCGGACATCGGAATAGCGGTCGGAGCAGGCGCGGACGTTGCCAAAAACGCCGCCGACGTCGTGCTTGTGGGCGGAAGCCTTAAAGGCGTGACCACAGCGATTAAACTGAGCCGTGCGACCGTTCGCAACATTCACGAAAATCTGTTCTGGGCGTTTGCCTACAACGTCGTGTGCATCCCGATCGCGGCAGGCTGCTTCGTGTTCGCAGGGCTAACGCTCAATCCCATGATCGGCGCGGCTGCCATGAGCCTGTCCAGTTTCTGCGTGGTAATGAACGCGTTAAGGCTCAATCTCTTCCGCGAGAAAAAGAGGACGGGAGCAGCCTATAATAAAGAAGAAACGCGCGCGTGCGCGATATGCGACTGCGGAAAGACCGATAAAAAGACCGAAAAAACACAAACTATCGTGCTTAAAGTCGACGGAATGATGTGCGAGCACTGCGAAAACACGGTTAAATCCGCGCTCAAAAAGGTAAAGGGTGTCATAAAGGCGGAAGCGAGCCATGAAAAAGGCGAAGCGGTCGTCGTCGCGTCCCCGGAAGTCGATCCGGGCGCGCTCCGCTCGGCTGTCGAAAAAGAGGAATACGCCGTAACCGACGTGTCGGCCAAAGAGTAAGCCGCCGCGAATCGATAGAAAAGTACTAAAATAACCAAAAAAGACTTGACTATTCGGGCAAAAAAGAATACAATATAACCGAAAATAAAATAAAACTCAAAGGAGTACGGTTTTATGAACAAAAAGACTATAAGAGACATAAACGTCGAAGGAAAAAGAGTATTCGTCCGTTGCGACTTCAACGTTCCGCTGGACGAAAACGGCAAAATCACCGACGAAAACAGAATTCAGGGCGCGCTTCCCACTATCAAGTACCTGCTCGATCACGGCGCAAAGGTAGTGCTTGCTTCCCACCTCGGCCGTCCGAAGAACGGTCCCGAAGCAAAATTCAGTTTAAAGCCGGTTGCCGAAAGACTTAACGAACTTCTCGGCGGCAAAGTCACCATGGCTAACGACGTCATCGGCGAGGACGCTCAGGCAAAGGTTGCCGCACTCAAAAACGGCGAAGCAGTCCTGCTCGAAAACGTCCGTTTCCATAAAGAAGAAGAGAAAAACGATCCCGAATTCGCAAAGAAACTGGCTTCTTTCGCAGATATTTTCGTAAACGACGCATTCGGAACCGCTCATCGCGCTCACGCTTCCACCGAAGGAATTTCGCACTTCGTAAAGACCTCGGTTGCAGGCTT
Source organism: uncultured Clostridia bacterium (assembly GCA_934229275.1). GTDB lineage: Bacteria > Bacillota > Clostridia > Christensenellales > Pumilibacteraceae > Neoclostridium. Next base: position 38,440 of record CAKQDN010000007.1, read on the forward strand.
CCTCATCGAAAAAGAACTCGAAGTCATGGGCGGCGCGCTTTCCGATCCCAAACGTCCCTTCGTCGCAATCCTCGGCGGCGCGAAAGTTTCCGATAAAATCGGCGTAATCAACAACCTGCTCGAAAAAGTAGACAAACTGCTCATCGGCGGCGCAATGGCATACACCTTCATCGTCGCAAAGGGCGGCAAAGTCGGCATGTCCAAACTCGAAGCGGACAAAGTCGAACTGGCTAAAGAACTGCTCGAAAAAGCAAAGGCAAAGGGCGTCGAACTTTATCTGCCGATCGATACCGTCATCGCGCAGGAATTCAAGGCGGACGCGGAAAGCAAGGTTTGCGAAACCATGGCTATCCCCGACGAGTGGGAAGGTCTGGACATCGGACCCAAGACCGCAGAACTGTTCGCAGACGTTATCAAAACGGCTAAAACAGTCATCTGGAACGGACCTATGGGCGTGTTCGAATTCCCCAGATTCGCAGTGGGAACCAAGGCGGTTGCTCAGGCTCTTGCCGATAACCCCGACGCTATCACCATCATCGGCGGCGGCGACTCGGCTGCGGCTATCGAACAACTGGGCTATGCCGACAAGGTGACCCATATCTCCACCGGCGGCGGCGCTTCGCTCGAATTCCTCGAAGGCAAAGTCCTGCCCGGCATCGCTTGCCTTAACGACAAAGAATAATCTCTATTCTATTTAAATAACATCATACGGAAAAAGAAGTTTTGCTACGTTGCAAGACTTCTTTTTTTGCGAAAACGGATAAAATATCGTTGGATTTTAAAACGAACATGTTCATCGAATAATATATTCGGTGAACAAAATCGGCTTGCAACCTCTCGTGCGGCACATATTTTAATAAATTTTTTAAATATTGGCTAAAAATCGTTGACAAGAAAAACATATTTGTGTTATTATATGTAGCAGAACGTGTTCACCGAATATATTATTTGCCGAACAAACGATAATTCGGTGCGCGCGTTCGAATACTAAATAAAGGAGAAGCAAAAAATGAAAAAACTGTTCAAAAGCAAGACTTTTCTGGGCGCAATACTCAGTATTGCACTTTGCACAAGCCTGATTGCCGGCGCAACGTTTGCAATTTTCACGAGCGACGCAAACGTTAACATCGCAGTCAAAAGCGGTAAAGTAAACGTTACGGCAACCGTCGAGAACGAAAAACTGCATTCGTATGAGTCTGTCGACATGAAGACGCTTACGGGAAATATGGTTGAGCGCACCATGGAACAAGGTTTCCTTACCGGCGGTACGGCTTCGTATGCAGGCAATACTTTTACTCTGGACAGAATCGTTCCGGGTGACGGAATATCTTTCAACATTGTTATCGACAATCAAAGTAATATCGATATTCAATATCGTGTAGTAATTTCCGCAACAGGCGGCAGCGATCTTATGAGCGCGCTTAAAGTGAAAATCGACGAGGTCGATTACATGGGTGCGATAAACGGAGAATGGAAGAAAGTTGTCGCAAACGGCGAAATCGCACCTATTCCCGTCGAAATAGAACTTCCGTTGACTGCCGATAACAATTGGCAGGATAAGAAAATCTCTTTCGAGGTCAAAGTCGAAGCGGTTCAGGGTAATGCAAATACGGAAGATAAACCCCTTATTTTCACGGAAGATACAGAGTATTATCTCGCCGGTATCCGTGCAAACGGCGTTGACGGTGTATTGCAGGTCAATAGCGGAACCCTTACGATAAATGGTAACGGAGAATTGCTTGCAAAGGGCGGAATGCTCGGAAAAGCCGAATACGCAATGGCTGTTTGGGTATGCGGTGATAATGCGAAAGCCATAATCAACGGCGGACATTATACGCAGACCGTCAATAAGCCCGAAGGAGCAAATACCAATCAATATGATTTGATTTATACGAGTAAAGGCGTTATTGAAATATATGGCGGTATTTTTGAAAGCGTAACTCCTAAGTGGACTCTTAATTGCAATGATACCGCATATAAGAACGGAACCGCCAATATTATTGTAATGGGCGGAAAATATTTGAATTTTAACCCCGCGGATTGTAAAACGGAAGGCGAACATACGAATTTCGTCCCTGCAGGCTATAAAGTAAATAAAATACCGGACGGCGAAAACGTTTGGTACGAAGTAGTTCGCGAAGAAAATACGACTACCGTAGTCCCCGGAAAGGGCGCATATGAAGATCTGTCTACTGCAATCAAAGACGGCTTTACCGAAACCGAAAACGGCAAAGATGTCGAAATCAAACTTGTTGCAGGCAAAGACGTTACTCTCGATAACGGAATTGCAAACGAAGGTGACACAGCCCGTAACGTTACGATTAAGGGTGACGGAAGTCAGACCGTTGACGTTGTTGAAAATGCTAAGACAGCAGAAGGCGGTGAACTTAACTATCAGCGCGGTTCGACTTTCACGTTCGAAAATCTTACCATTCAGGCTGGTATGGGTAATTTTGACGGCATCGTATGCGGCGAACTCACTTACAAGAACTGCACAATTAAAGGCAAACTTACTCTTTACGGAAAGGCAACTTTCATTAACTGCACGTTCGAAAACACGATGGAAAATCAGTATTCGATCTGGACGTGGGGCGGCACCGACGTTACGTTTGAAAAATGCACGTTCAACACGAACGGAAAGGCTATTCTGCTTTACGGACAGGCAACCGCCGCAAAACCCACCAATCTCGTTGTCAATAACTGCACGTTTAACGACAGAAACAACGGTGCGGCAGGAAAGGCAGCAATCGAAATCGGCAACGATTACAATGCAACCTATACTCTTACCGTGAACAATGCAACCGTAAACGGTTTTGCTGACGGCAAAAACACCGGAAGCAAACTGTGGGCGAATAAGAACAGCATGGATGCGGAGCATCTTACCGTAACCATCGACGGTACGAAAGTTCAGTAATAGAAATTTCAAGCAAACTAACATAAAAACCATAAGACGGAAGTCGCGATAACTTGCAGGCTTCCGTCTTACTTTTTTGAAAAAAAGTAAGCAAAAAACTTTTGAGTCAGGGTGAATAGTAAAACAAGGTTGGTTTTTCTGCTTAAAGTGACAGAGTAACCAACCTTTGTTTATTCGGGAGGATGGAGTCCGGGTCGCAATTATAAATTGCTCCCCGCTTTGGCTACGAATAGTCCACCGGACTATTCGCTTAACGCGTCGCGCCCCTCCCCTACAAAATAGACCAAACCTTGCTGCGCTGAAACCGACTTCTTTAAAGCCTCTCACTTCGGGAGAGGTGGCGGCGATAGCCGACGGAGAGGGTAATTTTATATTTGCGGACAGTAGGTAGCGCCCTGTCCCTACAATAATAGGATAATTTCGTTTTGTCTTGCACTAATGACCTTATATCGTAGGGGAGGGGTCTCCCCTCCCGCAAACCGAAAAGTTAGATTTTTAACATACGCCGATACAAAACACATACCAACGATCCCCCAGTCGCCTGACGGCGCCAGCCCCCTTTGTGAAAAGGGGCCTTTAAATAAGGTCAATTGTTTTGGAAATAAATGTACTGCTTATCTTGTAGGGACAGGGTACTACCTACTGTCCGTTTTAAATAAAAACAACAACGGGAGGGGGAACCCCTCCCCTACAAAGTAGACCAAGCCTTATTGTGTTGGAACTGACCTCTTTAACCCTCTCCAATTGGCAAATACGACCGAGGGAAACCGTAAAACGGGCAAAAAATCGAAAAAAAGTTTAAAAAAACGCCGAAACGCCGTAAAAACGTTTGACAAAGGGGCGTAATTCGTTTATAATTATGAGGCTATGCTGTAGTATAGCGCAGTTTTTCGGGCATCGGGTTGATGTCGGAGATTGCCGCGGTAAAATTAGCTAATGCCGCGGATAACTCAGACGGACAAGTGCGGAAATCATCCGTGCGATGCAACGGAAGTCGTGAAGGAGCGAAAACGCTCTTTTAATTAGCCCGAAAAATGACACGCACGACCAAGTTGTTGCAAATGCTGTTGGAGGATAAAATGGCAAGTCAAAAAATTCGTATCAAGCTGAAAGCATACGACCACGAACTGATCGACCAGTCGGCGGCTCGCATCGTAGAAACGGCTAAGAAGACGGGCACCAAGGTAAGCGGACCCATACCGCTGCCGACGGAGAAAGAAGTAGTAACCATACTGCGTGCCGTACACAAGTACAAGGATTCGCGCGAACAGTTCGAAATCCGCACGCATAAGAGACTGATCGATATCTACAGTCCCAGCGCAAAAACAGTTGACTCTCTTATGAAACTGGATTTACCCGCAGGAGTAGATATTCAGATTAAGTTATAAGTCACGCGGAGGTAGATAATTATGAAAAAAGCGATTTTAGGTAAAAAACTCGGCATGACTCAGATATTCGACGAAACCGGAATCATGATCCCGGTAACCGTAGTGGAAGCAGGTCCTATGACGGTGGTCAGAAACAAAACCGTCGAGAGCGACGGATATAAAGCGACCGTCGTAGCGTTCGGAGACACCGCCGAAAGAAAGGTAAATAAACCCGAACTCGGAACTTACAAGAAAGCAAACGTAACCGCCAAGAAGTACATGAAGGAATTCAAGTACGACGACGAGTACGAAGCGGGCGCAACCATTACCTGCGAAATGTTCGCAGCCGGCGATCACGTCGACGTATCGGGCATCACCAAAGGTAAAGGATTCAGCGGCGCAATCAAGAGATGGAATCAGCATCGTCTTAAAATGACTCACGGTACCGGACCCGTTCACCGCAGTCTCGGTTCCACCGGTGCTAACTCCACGCCCAGCAAGGTCATCAAGGGATTGCACATGGCAGGACAGTACGGACACGAAAACGTCACCATTCTCAACCTCACGGTTGTCAAGGTCGACGCCGAAAAGAACGTTCTTCTTCTTAAAGGCGCGGTACCCGGACCCAAGAACGGTCTTGTCGCAATAAGAGAAAGCGTCAAAGCCAAGAAGAACTAACGGAGGATTGAAAGATGCCAAGCATTAAAGTTTTAAATCAAAACGGCGCAGAAGTATCTACTTTGGAACTGGACGAAAGCGTATTCGGAGCCGAATACAGAGAAGCCCTCATCCATCAGGTAGTAGTAGCGCAGTTGAACAATAAAAGACAGGGCACCAAGTCCACTCTCACCCGCACCGAAGTTCGCGGCGGCGGTATCAAACCCTGGAGACAGAAGGGAACCGGCAGAGCACGTCAGGGCTCCATTCGTTCTCCCCAGTGGACGGGCGGCGGAGTCGTATTCGCACCCAAGCCCAGAGATTTCTCTCAGAAGGTCAACAAGGTGGCTAAACGCAACGCACTCGTCAGCGCGCTCTCCGCTAAACTTGCAGACGGCAACATGATCGTCGTGGACAAGATTACGCTGGAAAACGCAAAGACCAAGGAAATGGTTGCGGTTATGAAAGCGCTTAACGTCGAAAAGCGCGCTCTGCTCGTCGTAACGGGCGAAGACGCTACAGTCGTTAGAGCGGCTAACAACATCCCCACCGTCACCACCATGGCAAGCGAACTCATCAACGTGTACGACCTCGTCGCAAACGAGAAACTGGTCGTCACCGAAGCCGCTGTCAAGAAAATCGAGGAGGCATACAAAGCATGAACGCTTTCGAAATAATAAAGAAACCGGTCCTCTCCGAAAAGAGTTACGCAGGCATTGCTTCTAAAAAGTACGTCTTCGTAGTTGATTCGAGAGCCGATAAGACGCAGATCAAGAACGCGGTTGAAGAAGCGTTCGGAGTCAAAGTCGCAAAGGTAAACACCGTAAACGTTCGCGGCAAACTCAAAAGACAGGGCAGAAGCGAAGGTTACACCGCCGCTTACAAAAAGGCTTATGTAACGCTCACTGCCGACAGCGACGCAATCAAGTTCTTCGAGAGCTTGGCTTAACGGAGGAAGATAAGAATTATGGCTATTAAAAGATTCAAACCCATTACTCCGGGTACCAGACAGAAATCGGTAAGCACCTTCACCGAAGTTACTACCGAAAAGCCCGAAAGATCTCTGGTGGTTTCCATCAGCAGAACGGGCGGAAGAAACAACAACGGCAGAATCACCGTTCGTCACATCGGCGGCGGCAACAGAATCAAATACCGTATCATCGACTACAAGAGAAATAAAGACGGCGTTCCGGCAAAGGTCGCAACCATCGAATACGATCCCAACCGCACCGCTTATATCGCTCTTCTTAACTACGCAGACGGCGAAAAGAGATACATTCTCGCGCCCTTAGGACTTTCGGTCGGCGACACCGTCGTCTCCGGAGCAGAAGCCGACATCAAAGCCGGCAACGCGCTCCCCATCGAAAACATCCCCGTAGGTACGCTCGTTCACAACGTGGAACTGCAGCCCGGCAAAGGCGGTCAGATGGTTAAAACGGCAGGTGCGTTCGCACAACTCATGGCAAAGGAAAACGGCTACGCAACGCTGCGTCTGCCCTCCGGCGAAATGAGAAAAGTGCTGCTTTCCTGCAAAGCAACCGTCGGACAGGTCGGAAACCTCGACCACGAACTGGTTTCTCTCGGTAAAGCCGGAAGAAAACGCCACATGGGCATCAGACCCACCGTCCGCGGTGTCGTCATGAACCCGAACGATCACCCGCACGGTGGTGGTGAAGGTAAGTCCCCCGTAGGTATGCCCAGCCCTGTAACTCCGTGGGGTAAACCCGCTCTCGGTTACAAGACCAGAAAGCACAACAAGGCAAGCGATCGCTTTATCGTTAAGCGCATCAACTAATTGAGGTGAATCATGAGCAGAAGCATTAAAAAAGGACCTTATGTAGAAGAAAGGTTGTTAAACAGAGTTAAGGCCCAGATGAATACTACCGATAAAAAGGTAATTAAAACCTGGTCCCGTTCGTCCACCATATTCCCCGAATTCGTCGGCTGCACCATCGCGGTTCACGACGGAAGAAAACACGTTCCGGTATATTGCACCGAAGAAATGGTAGGACACAAGTTGGGCGAGTTTGCTCCCACCCGTACCTTCAAAGGTCACGCAGGCGAGAAGACCACCTCGGGTAAATAGGAGATAGATTATGGCAACCAGAAGCAAAACCAAAACCGCTAATCGCATCGAGAACAAGGATAAAAGACCTTGCGCTCATGCCAATTACGTTCGCATATCTCCCAGCAAAGTAAGAGTAGTTATGGATATCGTAAGAGGCAAGTCGGTAAACGACGCTCTCGCTATCCTGAAAGCAACTCCCAAGGCTGCGAGCGAGATAGTTTACAAAGTTATTTCGTCCGCATGCGCCAACGCCGAGCATAACAACAATATGGCGCGCGCAGATCTCTACGTCGCAGAACTCTATTGCGACGGCGGTCCTATCCTGAAACGCGTTAATCCCGTTTCCAAAGGCAGAGCGTATCGCATCAATAAGCGTACCAGCCACATCACCGCCATTCTCGACGAAATGAAGGAGGAGAGATAATCATGGGACAGAAAGTTAATCCGCACGGTTTAAGAGTAGGCGTTATTCAGTCGTGGGATACCCAGTGGTTTGCGAACAAGAAAGATTTCGCTAAGTATCTCAAAGAAGACAACGTTTTAAGAAAATACATCAAAGAAAAGTACTACACCTACGGCATCGCTTCCATCGGAATCGAGCGCAGCCAGGATAAGATTATCATCAACATCCACACTTCCAAGCCCGGTATGCTCATCGGCACCAAGGGAGCAGGCGTAGAACAACTCAAAAACGAACTGTATAAGTTGGTCGGTAAGAAAACCATCCACATCAACGTTCTCGAAGTCAAGAAGCCCGATATGGACGCTACGCTCGTCGCAGAATCCATCGCGCTCCAACTCGAAAAGAGAAGTTCGTTCAGAAGAGCAATGAAGCAGGCTATGTCCCGCGTCATCAGAAGCGGAGCAAAGGGTGTAAAGATCAAGGTCGGCGGTCGTCTCGACGGAGCCGAAATCGCAAGATCGGAAAGTTATCACGAAGGTTCCATCCCGCTGCAGACCATCCGCGCGGACATCGATTACGGCGTTGCGGAAGCACACACCACGTTCGGTATCATCGGCGTTAAGGTTTGGATCTACAAAGGCGAAGTCCTTCCCACCATCAAGACTGAAGGAGGTAATAACTGATTATGTTAATGCCTAAAAGAGTTAAAAGACGCAGAGTTCATCGCGGCAGAATGAAAGGCAGAGCAATAGCAGGCAGCAAGATCGCTTACGGCGATTACGCTCTCGTGGCTATGGAGCCCGGACAAATCAAGTCCAATCAGATAGAAGCAGCCCGTATCGCAATGACGCGTTACATCAAGCGTGGCGGACAGGTATGGATCGACATATTCCCCCACAAACCCATGACCAAGAAACCCGCCGAAACCCGTATGGGATCCGGTAAAGGCGCTCCCGAATACTGGGTAGCGGTCGTTCAGCCGGGCAGAGTAATGTTCGAAATGGCAGGCGTAAGCGAAGAAGTCGCTAAAGAAGCACTCCGTCTCGCGTCGCACAAACTGCCCATTAAGTGCAAGATTGCAAAGAAGGAAAAAACCGAGGAGGCTAACGCATAATGAAGGCTCGCGAACTCAGAGAAATGAAAAATGAAGAGTTGAACGTTAAGCTCGGCGAACTCAAGCAGGAACTTTTCAACCTTCGTTTCAACCATGCTACCGGACAACTCACCAACCCCATGCAGATCAACACCTGCAAAAAGGATATCGCTCGCATCAAGACTATCCTGAAAGAAAGAGAACTTAATGCGTAATCGGAGGTCACTATGGCAGAATTAGTTAGAAATGAAAGAAAGGTCAGAGAGGGCGTAGTCGTCTCCGATAAAATGGATAAGACCGTAGTGGTCGCCATCAAGGATAAGGCAAAACACCCCCTTTACAAAAAGACCATCAATAAAACCAAGAAACTCAAGGCTCACGACGAAAAGAATGAATGCGGTATCGGCGATACCGTCATCATCGAAGAAACCAGACACCTGTCCAAGGATAAGTGCTGGAGAGTGGTCGAGATCGTTGAGAAGGCTAAATAAGGAGAGAAACTATTATGATACAACCACAGTCATACTTAAAGGCTGCTGACAACAGCGGCGCTAAGGAACTTATGTGTATCCGCGTTTTAGGCGGTTCTTTCCGTAGAAGCGGCAACATCGGTGACGTCATCATCGCCTCCGTCAAGAGCGCTACCCCCGGCGGTACGGTCAAGAAAGGCGACGTCGTAAAGGCGGTAATCGTTCGTACGCATCAGGGCATCAACCGTCCCGACGGATCGCATATCCGTTTCGACGACAATGCGGCGGTTATTATCGACAATCAGAAGCAGCCGAGAGGAACTCGTATCTTCGGACCGATCGCAAGAGAACTCCGTGACAGAGATTATATGAAGATCATATCTCTCGCTCCGGAAGTAATTTAACGAGGAGGCAGAACAAATGAGTTTAAATGTTAAAAAAGGCGATAACGTCGTAATCCTCACCGGCAAAGATCAGGGCAAAACCGGAAAAGTCGTTTCCGCAAGCCCCAAAACCGGCAGAGTAGTCGTCGAAGGCGCAAACCAGATCACCAAACACGTCAAGGCGCGCACCGCTAACGAGCAGAGCCGTATCGAAAAGAAAGACGGCACCATCGACGCAAGCAACGTCATGATCCTCTGCCCCGCATGCGGAAAGGCTACCAGAGTGGAAAATAAAATTGTTGACGGAAAGAAAATCCGCGTATGCCACAAGTGCGGCGCGGCTCTCGACGTCAAAGCCGAAAAAACGGACAAAAAAGCAGTAAAGAAAACCGCTAAAACCGCTAAAACGGCAACCGAGAACACCGAGGCTCCGGCTAAAAAGACCAGAAAGTCCAAAAAAGCCGACGAAGCGCAGGCGTAAGGAGGGTAAGGCTTAATTATGGCAACTGCAACTAATGAGAGAAATCGTCTTATGAGACAGTATAAAGAGGAAATCATCCCCGCTCTCATCAAAGAAAAAGGTTATAAAAACATAAACGAAGTGCCTGCTCTCGAAAAGATCGTCGTCAATATGAGATTGGGCGACGTCAAGGACAACTCCAAGAGTATGAGCCTTGCAATCAAAGAACTCGAAGCAATCTGCGGACAGAAGTCCGTCGTCACGAAAGCAAAGAAGTCGGTTGCAAACTTCAAACTCAGACAGGATCAGGCTGTCGGCGCAATGGTAACTCTGCGCGGCGCAAAAATGTACGAATTCCTCGATAAGTTGATCTCCATCGCGCTTCCGCGCGTCAGAGACTTCCGCGGTATCAATGGTAAGGCTTTCGACGGAAGAGGAAACTATGCGCTCGGCATCAAAGAGCACATCATTTTCCCCGAAGTTTCTTACGAACTCGTAGAAAAAGTACGCGGTTTCGACGTTTGCATCGTCACCACCGCTAAGACCGACGACGAGGCAAAGTCGCTTCTTGTAAAGCTTGGAATGCCTTTCAAGAACTAACAGGATTAAGGAGATAATAAAATGGCTAAAAAAGCAATGATCAACAAGCAGCAGAAAACTCCGAAGTTCAGCACCCGCGCTTACACGAGATGCTCCATCTGCGGAAGACCCCACGCTGTTTTGAGAAAGTACGGTATTTGCCGTATATGTTTCAGAAACTTGGCTTACAAGGGTGAAATCCCCGGCGTAAAGAAGTCCAGTTGGTAATAGGAGGTTAATATGGTAGTTACAGATCCCATAGCAGATTTGCTTACAAGAATCAGAAACGCAATGACGGCAAAACACGAAACCGTCACCGTACCCGCCTCCAAAATGAAGAAGTCCATCGTCGACATTCTTCTCACCGAAGGCTATATCAAAAACGCAGAAGTGGTCGAAGAAAACGGTCACAACAATATCGTAATCACGCTTAAGTACGGCGCTCACGGAGAAAAAGTCATCTCCAACCTCAAGAGAGTGTCCAAGCCCGGACTTCGCGTATATTGCGGATGCGAAGATCTTCCCAGCGTTCTCAACGGTTTGGGAATCGCAATCATCTCCACCTCCAAGGGTGTGATGACCGATAAGGAAGCGCGCAAGAACAAGATCGGCGGCGAAGTACTCGCCTACATCTGGTAATCGGAGGTTACTATGTCAAGAATAGGTAGAATGCATATCACCGTTCCCGCAGGCGTAACCGTAGATTACAAAGATAATCTGGTTACCGTTAAGGGACCCAAGGGTACTTTGACCCAGAAAATCGCAACGCACGCAATCGACGTCAAGGTGGACGGAAACATCGTCACCGTCGAACGTCACAACGAACTTAAAGAAACCAAGTCCATGCACGGTCTTTACAGAATGCTCATCTCCAACATGGTGCAGGGCGTCGTAACTCCGTTCAGCAAAACGTTGGTTATCGCCGGTGTCGGTTACAGAGCAGCGGTCAGCGGAAACAAACTGACCATGAACCTCGGTTACTCTCATCCGATCGAGTTTATCGCTCCCGAGGGAGTTACCATCACTTGCCCCGACGCAAATACCGTCGTCGTAACCGGTATCTCCAAAGAGCAGGTAGGACAGGTTGCCGCAAACATCAGATCCAAGAGAAAGGTTGAACCTTATCACGGATACGGCTTGCATTATTCTGACGAAGTCGTTGTCAGAAAAGAAGGCAAGACTGCCGGTAAGTAAGGAGAATAGACTATGATTAAGAAAGAAAATAAAAATGCAGTAAGACAGAAAAGACATTTGCGCGTAAGAGCAAAGGTCAGCGGCACGGCAGAAATGCCCCGTCTTAACGTTTATCGTTCGACTTCCAATATCTACGTTCAGATAATCGACGACGAAAACGGCACCACGCTTGTTTCTTCGTCCACTATCGCAAAAGGTATGAACGTCGAAGGCATGACCAAAACCGATGCAGCCAAGGCAGTCGGCAAGGACGTTGCAACCAAGGCTCTCGAAAAGGGAATCAAATGCGTTGTCTTTGACAGAGGCGGTTATCTGTACACCGGCAGAGTCAAGGCTCTCGCAGAAGCGGCAAGAGAAGCCGGTCTGGAATTCTGACAGGAGGTAACTTTACTATGGCAAAGAGAGAACGTGAAGAATTAAGACCGGATGACGGGTTGACTACTAAACTCGTATCGGTCAATCGTATAAGCAAAACCGTTAAAGGCGGACGTAACATGAGATTTGCCGCACTTGTCGTCGTAGGTGACGGTAAGGGCAAAGTAGGCTACGGCACCGGTAAGGCGACCGAAGTCCCCGAAGCAATCAAAAAGGCTGAGGAAGCGGCAAAACACAGCATGTTCACCGTTTCCGTCGCAGGCGATACCATCCCCCACAAGACCAACGGCAATTTCGGAAAGTCCAACGTGCTTATGCTGCCGGCTCCCGAAGGTACCGGTGTCATCGCAGGAAGTTCCGTTCGTGCGGTGGTCGAACTCGTGGGTATCAAAAATATCACCACTAAATGCTACGGTTCGAGAAACCCCATTAACTGTGTAAAGGCAACTATCAACGGACTTAAATCGCTCCGCACCGCCGAACAGGTGGCTGCTATGCGCGGCAAGACCGTCGAAGAGATCCTTGGGTAGGTGAATTATGGCAGAAAAGAAATTAAAAATCACTCTCGTTAAGAGCATCAGCGGAAGACTGGAGAAGCAACAAAAAACCGTTCAGGCACTGGGACTCAAGAAGATTCATTCCAGCGTCGTGCGCGAAGATACTCCTTCGGTACGCGGTATGATTTTCGTAGTCAAGCACCTTGTCGAAGTTGAAGAAGTGGAGGCATAACTATGAAATTACATGAATTAAGACCCGCACAGGGCGCAAGAACGGGCGAAAGAAGACTGGGTCGCGGCATCGGCAGCGGTCTTGGTAAAACGTCCGGCAAAGGTCATAAAGGTCAGTGGGCAAGAAGCGGCGGCGGAGTCAGAATCGGCTTCGAAGGCGGTCAGATGCCCCTCGCTCGCAGACTGCCTAAGCGCGGTTTCGACAACAACTGGAAAAAAGTGTACACCGTTATAAATCTCGGCGACCTCGAACAACTCGAAGAGGGTACTGTAGTCACTCTCGAATACCTTCTTTCCGAAGGTCTTGTAAGCAAAGCACAGCCTTGCGGACTTAAAGTTCTCGGCGACGGAAACCTCACCAAGAAACTCACCGTTAAGGCGAATAAGTTCACCAAATCCGCGGAAGCGAAGATTAAGGAACTTGGCGGAGAGGTCGAGGTGTTATAATGTTTCGTACATTGATAAATGCATTCAAGAATAAGGAGATTCGCACTAAGATATTGATAACGCTGGCATTGCTGTTTCTGTATCGTATCGGCTGCTGGCTCCCTGTTCCGGGCATCGATAAGGAAGTATTCAACGCAACCCAGAGCAACGGTCTGCTCGGACTGCTGTCCGCGGTAACCGGTAGCGCGCTCGCAAACGGCGCAATTCTGGCACTCGGAATTTCTCCCTACATCAACGCATCCATTATCGTGCAACTTCTCGGAGCCGCTATCCCCGCGCTTGAAAGATATTCCAAGCAGGGTGAAGAAGGCAGAAAGAAACTCAACAAGATAACCAGATACGTTACGCTCGCGCTCGCTCTCATTCAGGCTATCGGCATCACCGTTATGTGGAATTCCGTAGGCGGTCTTAACGACAGCATGTACGAGAACACGATTTTCGATAATAAATGGGTAATCGGCGCAAGCATCGTCATTATGCTCGTTGCAGGATCAATGTTTTCAACCTGGATGGGTGAGAGAATAACCGAAATCGGAGTCGGTAACGGTATCTCGCTGCTCATCTTCATCGGAATTTTGTCCACCGCAGACCTTGCTCTGGTCGCTACTGTCAAAACCATGGCAAACGGCGGCTCCGAAGCAACGCTTGCCGCATGGTCTTTACTCGGCTTCGTCGTAATGGCAATTCTCATCTTCGGTCTTATCGTCTTCGTTGACCTTGCCGAAAGAAGAATTCCCGTTCAGTACGCCAAGCAGATCAAGGGCAGAAAGCAGTACGGCGGTCAGACCACCAACATACCGATTAAAGTCAACGCAAGCGGCGTCATGCCCATCATCTTTGCGTCCGCTATCATCACTTTCCCGCAGATGCTCGGTCAGATTTTCTGGCCCAACTCGGGACTGCACGCATGGTGGAACAACTACATGGGCGCAGGTAAGTGGCCCTATGCGGTTGCAATGGCTCTTCTGATCCTTGCGTTCAGTTACTTCTACGCAACGCTTCAGTTCAAACCCGACGAAGTTGCAAGAAACTTGCAGCAGTACGGCGGATTTATCCCCGGAACTCGTCCCGGCAAGCCCACGTACGAACTTCTCAACAAAGTATCCAAGCGTATCACGCTGTTCGGTGCTATTTATCTCGCGTTCATCGCGCTCGTCCCCAGTTTGCTGTTCTCGATATTCACTTTCGAAAACCAGACGCTGGTCACGTCCATGACCGCAACCGGAATGTTGATTATCGTATCGGTAGGTCTCGAACTCGACAAGCAACTGCAGAGTCTTATGATGATGAAGCAGTACAAAGGATTCCTGAAGTAATTCGGGCGTAAAAACAATCGAATATAAACACTCTTTATCCAAGTCTGTCGCTCGGCGGCGGGCTTGGATAAAGCACTTAAATTAAGAGGTGTATTTATGAACCTGATTTTATTGGGCGCGCCCGGTGCGGGAAAAGGCACGCAGGCAGTGCGCATTGCCGCAGAAAAGGGTATTCCCCACATTTCCACCGGCGATATTTTCCGTAAGAACATCAAAGAAGGAACCCCCCTCGGACTGAAAGCAAAATCGTACATCGATCGCGGTCAATTGGTCCCCGACGAAGTCGTGGTCGGCATCGTCGAACAGAGAATCAACGAGCCCGACTGCAAAAACGGCTTTTTGCTCGACGGTTTCCCCCGTACGATTGCTCAGGCAGAAGCGCTTGACAGACTCACCGACATCGACTACGTCATCAACCTCGAAGTCGATCTCGATAAACTCGTAAATCGTATCACCGGCAGACGCGTCTGCGAAAAATGCGGCGAAAGTTATCATATTTCGACCAAAAAAGACGATAATTGCGAAAAATGCGACGGTAAACTTATTCAGAGAGCGGACGACACCGAAGAAACGGTCAAGGCTCGCCTGAACGTGTACAAAACCGAAACCGCACCGCTTATCGAATTCTACAAGAAGCAGGGAGTGCTTGTAAACGTTGACGGCATGCTCGCCATCGACGAAGTGTTCAAGGCTATCCTCGGAGTGCTTAAAGACTGATGATTACTATCAAAAACAGCCACGAACAGGCTCGTATGCGTGAAGCAGGTAAGATAGTAGGCGATACGCTTCGTTTTATCGAACCGTACGTCAAGCCCGGTATCAGCACCGCCGAACTCGACCGGCTTATGGAAAACTTCATCCTTGACCGCGGTGCACAACCCAATTTCAAACATCTGTACGGTTTTCCCGCAACCGCCTGCATCTCTATCGATCAGGAAGTCGTGCACGGCGTTCCGTCCGAACGAGTCTTGCGCGAAGGCGAGATAGTCAGCATCGATGTCGGTGCGAAAATTCACGGATTCAACGGCGACGCAGCCCGCACTTTCCCCGTGGGCGAAGTCGATTTCGAGAAACGCAAACTCATCGAAGTGTGCAAAGACAGTTTTTTCAAAGGAGTCGAACAGGCTCGCGCAGGTAAAAGACTGGGAGATATTTCTCACGCCATTCAGTCGTACGTTGAAAGTTTCGGATTCGGAATCGTGCGCTGCATGACCGGTCACGGCATCGGCAGAGCATTGCACGAAGACCCCGAAATACCCAACTACGGCATCCCCGGAACGGGTCCCGTGATTAAGGAAGGATATTGTCTGGCTATCGAGCCGATGATAACCGCCGGCAGTTTCGAAGTCAAGTTCGTTCCCGTCGGAAACTGGGACGTCTGCGTCACTCGCGACGAGCGTCCGAGCGCGCATTACGAGAACACGATTCTGGTTTTAGGAGATAAAGTCGAGATTTTAACGCTGTAATTTAAATTTATTCGTTAAAATCACGATTTTTACCCCGTAAAACAGTTTACAAACGGTACGTTTTTGTGGTATAATATCATTTGCGTGAAATTTGCGTTTTTGAGATTATGCTTCGACGGAGTGAATTATGCAGGTAGGTTACGTTGTTAAAAGCCTTAAAGGGCACGACGCCGGAAGAATTTATCTGGTGACAGCCGTGTTGAATGCCGACTTCGTTCTGCTTTCCGACGGCGAATACAGAAAACTGGATAATCCCAAGCAAAAGCGAATAAAGCACGTTGAAACGCTGTCCGAAGAAATTCAGGATAAAATAAAACTCGACAGCGACGTAAGAGCCGTGTTGAAACGGTTCAAATAATTTCGGATGTTTTTGGAGGTCTTAAATGCCGAGAGAAGATAATATAGAAGTAGACGGAAAAGTAATCGAGTGCCTTAGAAACGCAATGTTTAAAGTGCAACTCGAAAACGGTCACGTCGTCACCTGTACCATTTCGGGCAAAATAAGAATGCACTACATCAGAATACTCGAAGGAGATACCGTCAAAATCGAAATGTCGCC
>CAKQDN010000008.1 GCA_934229275.1 uncultured Clostridia bacterium
CAATAATAGGATAATTTCGTTTTGCCACGCACTTACAGCCTTATACCGTAGGGGAGGGGTCACCCCTCCCGCAAACCGATAGTTAAGTTTTTAACATACGCCGATAATAACTCTCATACCGTCGATCCCCCGGTCTCTTCGAGCCGCCTCCCCTTTGTGAAAAGGGGTCTTTAAATTAGGTCAAGTGTTTGGAAATAATAATTGACCTCTTAATTGTAGGGACAGGCGTCCCCGACTGTCCGTTTAACGGGAGGGGGAACCCCTCCCCTACAAAGTAGAACAGGCTTTGGTGCGCTAAAACCGACCTCTTTAAAGCTTTAAAAGGTTGATTTTACCGCAGTGAAGTTTGTATCCTCTCGTTTTCAATGAGCGTTGCGGAATTTGGGACACAGCCGCGGCAGTAGTCGCCGACGTCTTTTTTTTGCGTCTTTTCTTCGCCTGAAAAAAGACGATACTTTACTCCTTGCTTTCGTAGATGCGGATAAACTCGTTCACGTCGGAGAGGAGGGGTTGCGGCGGCGTGGTTATGGGAGCGCGGTAGGCGACGCAGAGCCACATGCAGGCGCCGAGAAGCGGACCGGCGAGACGGTGCAGACGGCATTTTTCGCCGCCGGACAGGAACAGGAACGGAATTCCGAGCGTTTCGCGCAGCCGCACGGTGGTTTTAAGGTTATCGGTGAGTTGTTCGTCGTCGTGCGAGAAAGTGACTATTTTTGCAATATCGGCACCTCTGCGCTTTTGTTCGAACGCCATGCCGAGAACGTAGTCTTCGCTGCGGAAATCGGGAACGTGCGAAGAAATCAGCAGTTCGCCGCCGAGATCGTGTACTTTTTGAGCGAATTCCATCTGTTTCTTTATTGCCTGTTCGTCGTAAGTGAGTTGGTCGGGCGCAGGCGAGAACGAGTCGCCGGGCATATCGATAAGCGTTGCGCCGCATTTAAGAGCGAGCAAAAGTTCGTCGAAATACTGTTCTTCGGGCTTATCGCCGCCGCTCGCCCACTTGTAATTCGTGACGTAAAACGGCTTGCCGCAGCCTGCCGAAAAGACATTTTCAAGCGTTTTTTCGTTGATCTGATCGTCGCTTAAACATTCGAGTTGCCAGCCGAACGCGTCCGCGCCCTGCTTTAATCCGCTTTCGATTGCGGCAATCGCCTCGTCTGCGGTTTTTACCTGAATCATAGCCGTTTTAAGCGGCTTGTCGGAGCGAATAAAACTTGCTTTCATTTCGCACCCCACGACTTATTCGTGACCAGAACGTGACCGCCGTCAACGAGCAGCGTCGTGCCGGTGATAAACGACGCCTTTTCGGAAGCCAGAAAATATATGGCGTTTACTATTTCCATAGGCTCGGCAGCCCTGTGCATAAGCGTGGGCATATTGCTCATTGCGGCGCGGGTCAGAACGGGTCCGGGAGCGACGCAGCACGCGCGGATATTGTGGTCTGCGCCTGCCATCGCCACGCTCTTGACGAAGCCGCTCATAAGCGCGCTCTTGCTCGTAGCGTAATCCATGCCCAGCCCGTCGCCGTCAATACCGGTAACCGAACCTAGGCAGATAAACGCGCCGCCGCCCGATTTAATCATTAGCGGCATCGCAGCGTGAGCGAAGTAGAACGGACCTTTGAGATTGACGTCGATACCCCAGTCGTAAACCTCTATCGGAGTTTCCCAGAACGTCGGTTCGCCCGAGCCGAGCATGCGTTTTGCAGTTCCGCCTGCGCAGCAGATAACCGCGTTCAGCGAGCCGAATTTATCGTATGCCGCCGAGCATGCAGCATTTACTTCTTCGTAATTACGCACGTCGGTTTTGACGGTGAGTACGTCGATTCCGTCGCGAACGAGTTCGGCGGATTTTTCTTTCATTGCGGTTTCGTTCACGTCGCACATAACGATGCGCGCGCCGTTTTTACCGAATTCGCGGCAACATTCTAAGCCTATTCCGCTTGCCGCGCCGGTTATAAGCACGGTTTTGCCTGTAAATTCCATCATTTTTTCTCCTTTACGCTTGTTTTCGGCTATAAAAAACCGATTTGCATAAGTATAACTCGTTTACGCAAATCGGTCAAGCGAATTTTTATGTTCGGGCGGTTTATTTTCGCAATTTCCGCGTTGTAAACCGTTTTTATTTTTTCTTTTTGCGAAGCACGTTTATAAGCACATACGCGGCGATGAGTACGACGACGGAGCCGACGAGAATGGCGAACATCGCGGCGGTCGTAACGTCAACGCTTCCGGCGAATTTTATATTGCAGTCCACGCCGTCTTTCATGGCTTCGACCGCTTTTTCGGCAAGTTCGGTTTTTTCGGCAGGACATTCGGCTACGAACGCGTCGAACGCGCTGCCGAGGCAGTGGTTGCGAAGAAGCGACGTGCCGTACGTTCCCGGCAGAAAGGACACGAAAGCGTTAAGCCATGCAGGCAGTTGGCTGAGCGGCATATACGCTCCGCACAAAAAGCCGTAAGTCGAACTGACGACGGAACCGACCGCCGAAATCTGACCTTGGGAAGAGAGGAACACGTTTATAACCGACGACAGCGCCGTTCCGAACAGCGCCAGCAGCACGACGTCGAGAATAATGAGCATGACGTCGGCAAAGGTTAAAAACCAACCCACGCACGCAAGGTAGATAAAGCAGAGTCCGAGCGCGAACAGGCACACGATCATCGTGTTAATGAAGGTCGCGACGTAGTACGACAGCGCCATGGTCGAACGCTTTACCGGTGCAATCGTAAAGTCGTTTGCCATGCCGTACACTTTGTCCTGAACCATTATCATATTGGAGCAGAACGACACGGTGACGCAGGAAGTGGCAAGCAGCGACGACACTAACTGTCCGCCGGACAAGCCGTTTATTACTTTATCGCTTACCGTAAAGCCGAAATTTCCTATAATGGATACGAACGAGTCTTTGTACACGCTGCCGAGGAAGGTCACGAACAGAATAAGCAGTATTCCGGGCGTTATCAGCGAAACGAGGAACAGCCCGAGGTCCTTAAAGAACAACTTTATGTTGCGGCTCGTAAAAGAAAGAAATGTAGACATTATCTTACCTCCGTTTTTTTACCGGTAACGGCAATGAACACGTCGTCCATCTTGCCTTTGATTATTTCGTAGTCACTGAACAGTTCTGGGCGTGCGACTATAAGCGCGGTCGCTTCCGCGGTGTTTTTAACGGCGATGCGGAATCCGTCCTGAACGGCTTCGTAGGGTTTGCCGAGCGATTTAACGGCGTTTTCGTCGCTCGTGTACAGCGTTATAAAGTCGCCGGTGTACTTGTTTTTGAGTTCGAGCGGCGTGCCTTCCGCCGAAATTTTGCCGTGGTCGATGATGACGACGTAGTCCGCTTCGGCAGCCTCTTCCATATAGTGAGTGGTCAGAAATACCGTCATGCCCGTGCTTTTTTGCAGCGAGTAGATAACTTCCCACAGCGTTTTACGGGTCATGGGGTCCAGTCCGGTCGTAGGCTCGTCGAGAATAAGCAGTTTCGGATTGTGAATAAGCGCGCGTGCGACGTCTATTTTTCTGCGCTGACCGCCCGAAAGTTTGCCGACGGGGCGGTTTATAAATTCCGAAAAGTGCAGCATGTCGTCCAGTTCTTTCAGGCGGATCTCGAATTTCTCGCCGGTTATGCCGTACAGCGACGCGCGGAATTTCAGGTTATCGCGAACGGACAACGCTTTGTCCAGTACCGACGACTGAAACACGACGCCCAGTTCTTTTTTCGCGCTTTCGAAGTCGCTTTCGTCCGCGCCGCATACTTTAACGCTGCCCGAAGTCTTTTCGAGAGTGCCGCAGATTATCGAAATGGTGGTGGACTTACCGGCGCCGTTTACGCCCAGAAAAGCGTAAAGTTCGCCTGCTTTCACTTTCAGCGACAGGTCGTCAACTGCTTTCACGTCGCCGAAATGCTTGCTTAAATGCTCGATTTCAATGATGTTTTCAGTGTTATTCATGTTATCTCCTTTAATTTTTCCGTTCGCCCGATTTCACGAAACCGAGCGTGGCGCGGAATTGCATGCCGAGAAGTTCTTTTATCTGCTCGTCGCCGAGAGTGTCGGGGTGAGCCGTGCAGTGCATCGACAGCCCGAAAGTGTAAAACCACACCTGATCGTGTACGAGTTTTGCCTGATCGAGAGAAAGCGAGTACGCTTTTGCGATGACGCCGTACACATATCCGAGATTGTCCGAAAAAAGTTCGTCCGCCTTGATTCCGCTCTTTTCGGGGTGCGGATACACGAACGTCAGGCGGAAAAGCCCGGGGTTCTGCTCGGCGAATTTAACCGTTTTAAGCCCCATATCGAGGTAAGACATGTTGCCGCCGCTCGAGAACACGCTCGAATAGAACGTCGTCATGGCTTTTTGCCACACGGCTTCTTTAAGGTCGTCCATGCCGTCGAAAAAAGTGAATATAGGACTGGGCGACGTCCCCAACCGTTTCGCCACTTCGCGCGCCGTGACCTGCGTCAGGTCACCGCTTTTGGCTAGTTCGAACGCCGCGTCGATAATGTCGTCCTTCGTGAATCTCGGCTTTGCCGGCATAAAAAATAACCTCCCGTTCAATTCGTAACAAACGTTTCGTAACAAGTGTATTATAACACCTGTAACGCTATTCGTCAAGCAAATTATCGTAAATATTTTAAATAATTCCCGTAAAAACGGTTGACAACGGGAGGAAACGGTGCTACAATTAAACTAACTAACATTAGTTAGTCAAAATCAGGCGTTAAAAAGCAAGTCGAGGTTTAATATGCAAAGAGAAGAAACGAGTAAGGCGATAATCGAAAAAGCGCTCGAACTGTTCGCGGAGCGCGGATACGACGCGGTGAGCGTGGGCGATATAGCGGCGGCGGTAGGGATAAAGGCTCCGTCGCTGTACAATCACTACGCGAGCAAGCAGGCTATTTTCGACGCGATAGTAAAGGACGTATGCTTGGATTACGAGCAGGGAACGGGAAAGATGAACGTGCACGTTCAGAGCGCCGGGTCCGACGTCGAATCGCTGAAAAAAATAACGGCAGACGATCTTAAAGAAAAACTGCGCGGAGTTTTTTTGTTTTCGCTGCGTGACCGCAAAGTCGCGCTTTTCCGCAAAATGCTGACCATCGAGCAGTTTCGCTCGTCCGAACTTGCCGCGCTGTACTCCGAGAGGTACGTTGACAGGCTGGTCGCATACCACGCAGATATTTTCCGCGCGCTTATCGCGGTCGGTGAAATAGCGAACGAGGATCCCGTCGCGCTTGCGTACGAATACGTTTCGCCCGTAGTCGTGCTGCTGGGCATGTGTGACCGCCAGCCCGAAAGAGAAAACGAGTGCCTGTCCTTGCTCGATAAGCACGTCGGGCTGTTCTTCCGCGCGTACAATATCCGTAAAGACGAATAAAATCAAGCCGCGCTCCGTTTCGGGGCAAAGGCAAATAATAGAGGTATAAATATGAAAAAATCCATGTTGAATATTCTGGGACTTGCCGGCGTCGTGAGTTTTATCTCGTACGCCGCCGCGGTGATTTTCGCGCCGCTTGCCTATCCGGGCTACGATTGGCTTTCTCAGGCGGTAAGCGATCTGAGCGCGGCGGACGCGCCGTCGCTTGCGCTGTGGAACAGTTTAACCGCGTTCTACAACGTTTGCGAAACGCTTTGCGTTACCGTCGTGTGCCTCGGAATAAAAGATAAAAAGAACAAACTGCTGCGAATCGGCGTGTATATTTTCGCCGCGGTGGAGTGGGTGTCCGCAGTCGGTTACCGCGCTTTTCCGCTCAGTGAAAGCGGCTATGCCGGCGCGTTTCAGGACGTCATGCATATGATAGTCACCGGCATCGTCGTTTTGCTGTCGATTGCGTCGCTTACGATTATCATAATCGCCGGAGCAAAGGACAAAACCTGCCGTTCGTACGGAATATGCGCTCTTGTCGCGCTTATCATGATGCTCGTGGGTGCGCTCGGAATGAAGATAGTGCCTGCCGCGTACTTCGGCGTGGTGGAACGGTTCAGCGTGTTCGCCGCAACCGGATTCAACGCGGCGCTCGGATTGCATTTGTTCTTCGACGCGCCGAAAGAAGAAAATTTACAAGGAGTAAAACGAAATGAAAGATAACGATATAATCATAAGAAGAGAACAAGAAACCGACTACCGCGAAACCGAAAACCTCGTTCGCGAGGCGTTCTGGAACGTCTATCACCCGGGCTGCACCGAACACTTCGTGCTGCACGAAATGAGAAATAATCCCGATTTCGTCCACGAACTGGACTTTATAATGCTGCTGAACGGAAAAGAAATAGGTCAGGTTGTGTACGCGCGCTCGGAAGTAAAACTGTCGGACGGCGGAATTCTGCCCGTCATGACGTTCGGACCGATCGGGATTCTGCCGGAATTCAAGCGTAAAGGCTACGGAAAAACGCTTCTGGACTATTCGATGCAAAAGGCGGCGGAAGCGGGAGCAGGCGCGCTGTTCATCACCGGCAATATCGATTTTTACGGCAAGAGCGGCTTCGTCCCTGCAAAAACCAAGGGCATAGTCTACGCCGACGACCCGAGCGCCGACTATTTCCTCGTAAAAGAATTAAAAAAAGGCTTTTTAAGCGGAAAATCGGGTGTTTACGCAGACCCCGACCTGTATTTCGTCGCGGATAAGAACCCCGAAGCGTTCGAGGCGTTCGAACGCACTTTTCCCGAAAAGCAGAAGCAAAAACTGCCCGGTCAGTTGTTTTAGCGAAAAACGAAAGCGAATTTACTCGGGCAAACGCGTTGCCGGATAAAGCGCGCGTATAATTTAAGAAAAAACCGTTCGGGCTGTAAAAGTTGCCGGACGGTTTTTTTTACGTTAAAAATTATTTCAGAAGTTCGTCTATCGTTCTCTTCGTGCGCAGTTCGATATGCGCGCCTGTTACTTCGCAGCCGGGCTTTACCGGGAGATCGAAGTATCTGTTCGGGTCGAAGTCGGTAAGTTTAACCAAAAGGCTCTTCGGACGGTCGAACTGATTGAGCGACAGTTTGTATTCGAGTCCGCAGGTAAACCAGTCGGACAGCAGTTTGTCGGGGCGGCTTGCGTCGTAAATCTCCGCGGTGTCGCCGTTGTAGTCGATAACCAGCATGGGTTCGGCGTCGCAGTCGGACGGATATTCGACGTCTATAAGCCAGGTTTTGTCGCCTTCGGGCATTATGAAGCACGGAGCGGCGGCTTTGGTTTCGGGCAGAATTATCTCGTACGGCGCGCCCGTCTTTTCGTATACGGTAAGAAGCACTTCTCCGTAGTATTCGGCGTGAATTTTGCCGTCCTGTTCGTATAAAACGCAGGGACTGTCGGCAACGAACACTCTTTCGCTTAGCTTAAACGCGTGCAGCGACTGCTCGCTCGTCAGCGTTATTATTTCCGCGCTCTCGCCTTCGAATTCGTATACCGGCTTGTCGTCGGTGAAGAAGAAGTAGCGGTCGCCGAGTCTCGTCAGCGGAGTCGCGTTGGTCGCGATCAGTTTTTTTCCGCGGAGATCGAGGTTGTACGGCAACACTGCCATTTGGTCGTTGGCGACATTTACGGGCGGAGTTACGAGCGTTTTGCCGCCGAAATCGAGTTCGAAACGAACGTCTTTGTGGTAGGCAAGGTGTCTTAAACGGACGTGATTGTTGATGAAAATAAAGCCGCTGCCGTTATTAAAGTCGTGGCGCACCGAGTAGCGGAGCGTGCGGAAGTCGTTCGCCGCTTTTGCCGAGTCGTCGGGAATAAACGCAAACGCAGCCGCGATTTTGTCGCCCCATTCGTTAAGCATCAGGTGCCTGCGGCGCAGGCGGTCGAACGAGGGATGAGCGTCGCCGTTTTCACGCAGTACGCCCTGAAAATCGTACGACTTGACCGGCAGATCCCACGGCGAGCCGGACGACGTGGATTCTTCCATGGTGGTCAGTTTGCCGTCGGGGTTAGTGCCGCCGTGGAACATGTAATAGCCCACGAGCGCGGCGCCCGAGCCTAATTTGCTTACGGTTATCGCTTCGGTGTCGAGCGCGTCGATAACCACGCGCCTGTGTTTGGTCATCTGCATACCGCCGCCCATTTCCGCGGTGAGGTAGGGCGTAAGACGCACGTCCACGTCGTATTGGGTCGCGTTTTCGTGGTCTTTGCGAAGGTCCGCGCCGATAGTCGGGTCGTTCATTGAGTGATTCATAAGATAGTTTCCGCTTTCTTTGAGTTCGGCGGTGGTAGCGTCCCACGCGGCGTCGGCGTATCCGCCCGAAACCGGCAGTTCTTCCAGTTCGATAAGCGATGCGTAGCCCCACACGGTCGCGGTGTACAGCGGAGTGATAAAGCCTGCCTTTATCGCCAGTTCTTTAAGCGTGCGCATGTGGTCGTGACGACGCTCTCTGTCCGGTTCGGCGTACGGCTCGTACTCGTTCTCTATCTGAATTCCGACGACCGGTCCGCCGTCCTTCCACATAAGACCTTTGACCTGCTCGCCCAGTTTATCGAAAAAGTGTTCGACGTATTTAAGGTAGGTCGGGTCGTTGGTGCGGAATCTGAATTTGTTCTGATGCTGAATAAAGTCGGGGAACCCGCCGTTACGGCACTCGCCGTGGCACCACGGACCTATGCGAAGCAGCACTTTCAGCCCGTTTTTACGGCATAATTCGACGAACGCGCGTACGTCGCGCTGACCCTCGAAGTCGAACCGACCCTCGATTTCTTCGTGATGAATCCAGAATACGTACGTCGCGATGAGGTCCACGCCGCACGCTTTCATTTTGCATAATTCGCGCTCCCAGTCCTCGCGTTTGTACCTCGCGTAGTGGAATTCGCCCGATACCGGAAGCCACGGCTTGCCGTTTATCGCTATGTATCTCGAGTTGACCGTAATCTCGTCGCCGTTCGGGTTTTTGCCGCCGAACGGGGTGGAAGTTATCTCCACGTCGCAGTCGGGCAGTGTTACTTTATACATCTTTTTTCTCCTTGTTATTTTGCTTGCGTCGGGCTTTGTTTCCGCTCGCCCGACCGTTCTTGCTCTCAATTATATCATATTAAAATTTGCGCTGCAAGCGATTGCAAGCGCTTTTTCTTTTTTGCTTACTTTTTTTGCAAAAAAGTAAGCAAAAAAACTTTTGAGACAGGTGTACGTTGAGGAAAAAGTGCGTTTTTCTGCTTAGGCGAAAGTTTGATGACGCACTATCGACCTTTTTTGTAGGGACAGGCGTCCGTTGGCTGTCCGCCATACTTTTTTGGAAAAAAGTAGGCAAAAAACTTTTGAGTCAGGATTGTTTGGCAAATGCACTCTCTGCTTCTTTCCGTAGGGGAGGGGCGCGACGCGTTAAGCGAATAGTCCGGTGGACTATTCGTAGCCAAAGCGGGGAGCAATTTATAATTGCGACCCGGACTCCACCCTCCCGCAAACTCTAAAATCACGTCCTCTTTTCACCCGTCCCGACCGCAAAAAATCGCCCGAAAATTGTCCGAAAATCATCCGGAATACACCCGAAAATCGCGCCGTCGCACTCACATTCTACGAACCGCCGGAAAAGTCAATTTTCGGCAAAATCGCATAAGCAAACATTATTCTACTGCAAAACTAAGCGTAAACTGCGGGTAACTAAGCGTAAACTGCGGGTCATCCGCACTTTACGCTTAGTCTTTTTCCTTGATTCTCGAGGGTTGATAGTGGTATAATTATAGCGTCAAAGGGAAACGGTAACGCGTTTTCCGCGGACGGCGCCGTCTGCTCATAACCGAAAGGAGGCAGACAAATGAAAACCAATCTCATACTCAAACTGTACGACTCGCTCATAAACGGCGAGGTCGTGTCGCGCGAAAAATTTTGCCGCAAGTACGCGATTTCCGCGCGCACTTTCTATCGCTATATCGATGACGTCCGCGGCTTTCTGCAGTCCGAACATCCCGACAGTCCGCTCGCCAAAACCGGCATCGACAACTGCTACTATATAAAGGTTGCCGCGAAACCCGGTGCGAAAAAATCGTCGCTACCACGCCGCCTCGAACCCGATTCCGCTGCTGCTGAATCCGTCGACCTCGCCGAAGTCGCATCCACCTGCTCCGACACAGTCGAGCCCGTCGAACCCGATACGAGCGAACCCGACCTTTTCGTCGAGTCCGACCCTGCCGCTTTCGAGTCCGACGCGCCTGTATTCGCTCAGCCGGAAGCCGAGCCGTCCGCAATAATGTAACCGACGCCGCACCGTGCGCCGAATAAATAATCAATAAAGGAGAAAAACAAAATGAAAAAACCTGTTAAAGTTTTGATTGCAGTCGTCGTAAGCGCGCTGTTGCTTGCGTCGCTTTTCACCCTCTCGGCATGCAAGTGCGAGTGTGATCACGAAAATAAAAGTTGCACCTGTAATCACGAAAACGCAAATGCAAAATGCGAACACGAGTACGAAAACGGCAAATGCACGCATTGCGGAGCGTGGGTCATCACCGAAGGTGTGGAATACGCGCTCACGGAGGACGGCGACTCGTACGGCGTAATCGGCTACAAGTCCCGCGCTGCAGCGGAAGTATATATTCTTCCCGAATATAACGGTAAGCCCGTCACGACGATTTTCAATAGTGCTTTTACGAACAGTAATATCGTAAGCGTACATATTCCCGATTCCGTTACAACGATAGAAGATGGTTATAGTAATGCTGATGGAGAATGCTTAGGCGCATTTGGTAATTGCGAGCGTTTGCAAAGCGTAGTTATGGGCAATGGAGTAACGAGTATAGGAATTAGTGCGTTCTATGGATGCGATAATCTTATATACAATGAGTATGATAATGCATTGTATTTGGGGAATAAGGATAATCCTCGTGTGGTGTTGATCAGCGTGAACAAAGACATAACGTCGTTTGAGATTAACGAGAAAACGAAAGTTATTTATGAAAAAGCGTTCTTTGGCTGCAACAGTTTAACGAGCATAACTATCCCGGACAGCGTGACGAGCATAGGATGGGGTGCGTTCGCAAGATGCAGCAGTTTGACGAGTATAACGATTCCGGATAGTGTGACGAGCATAGGGGAAAGTGAGTTCTCTGAATGCAGCAGTCTAACGAGCATAACCATTCCGAACAGTGTGACGAGCATAGGATGGGGTGCGTTCGCAAGATGCAGCAGTTTGACGAGTATAACGATTCCGGATAGTGTTACGAGCATAGGAGATTATGCGTTCTATGGCTGCAGCGGGCTAAAGAGCATAACGATCCCGAACAGCGTGACGAGTATAGAAGAAAGTGCGTTCTCTGGCTGCAGCGCACTTACGAGCGTAACTATTGGGAACGGCGTAACGAGCATAGGGGAAAGTACGTTCAGAGGGTGCAGCAGTCTAACGAATATTACGATCCCGAACAGCGTGACGAGCATAGGGGAAAGCGCGTTCAGAGGGTGCAGTAGTCTAACGAATATTACGATTCCGGATAGCGTAACGAGCATAGGATATTTTGCATTCGATGATTGCAGTGGTCTTAAATATAATGAGTATGATAATGCATTGTATTTGGGGAATAAGGATAATCCGTATGTGGTGTTGATAAAAGCGAAAAACAGAGATATAACATCGTGTGAGATTAACGAGAAAACGAAATTTATTTATGACGGCGCGTTCTTTGGCGACATCAAACTGACGAGTATAATAGTTCCGGATAGTGTAACGACCATAGGACTTAGTGCGTTCTCTAACTGCAGCGGACTGACAAGCGTAACGATCCCAAACAGTGTAACAAGAATCGGACAGTATGCGTTCAGCGGTTGTAGTAACCTTACAGAAGTCAATTACAAAGGTACGGAAGAGCAGTGGAATAAGATTGCGATTGGCAATAATAATGATTATTTGTTAAAAGCAAAGAGAAATTATATTTAATAAAATAGGTTTTCGATAATTTTAAATAAGGTAACGACAAAAAGCACGGCGAGAGGAGCGTCGTGTTTTTTGTGTTAATTGGGGATGAATGACCCTTTCCGTCGCGGTGAACCGCGCCACCTCTCCCGGAGGGCGAGGCTTTAAAGTGCGTCTATCCACACAACATTAAAAACAAGGTTGGTTCATCCGCCACGCATAAGCGGAAAAACCAACCTTGTTTTAACTATACTCTTAACTCAAAAGTTTTTAGTCTACGTTTTTTACAAAAAAGCATGTCGGACAGCCAACGGACGCCTGTCCCTACAATAAAGAGGTCAAAAGTGCGTCTATCAAACTCTCCATAACTCAAAAGTTTTTTGTCCGCTTTTTTTCAAAAAAGCGGGTTATTTTTGGAACTGAACGGAGTAGAGGTTGTAGTAGAAACCGCGTTTAGCCATAAGCGACTCGTGATTGCCCTGTTCGATGACGTTGCCGTCTTTCATGACGAGAATGACGTCGGCTTCGCGGATAGTGGACAGTCGGTGCGCGACGATAAACGACGTTTTGCCCTTTGTCGCGGCGGCGAAAGCGTCCTGAATTTTAAGTTCCGTACGCGTATCGATGGAGGAGGTCGCCTCGTCGAGAATGAGCAGATCGGGATGCACGAGCAGCACTCTCGCAATGCAGAGAAGTTGCTTCTGACCCTGCGAAATATTGCCGCCGTCCTCGGTCATCACGGTGTTGTAGCCGTCGGGCAGTCGCATGATAAACGAATGAATGTGCGCCTTTTTAGCCGCTTCGATAACCTCGTCCTCGGTCGCATCGGGCTTACCGTAGGAAATATTATCGAACACCGTGCCTTTTTTAATCCAGGTATCCTGCAAAACCATGCCGAACGAACGCCTGTATCCGTCGCGATTGAACGAGCGGATAGACTCGCCGTCGAGCAGAATCTCGCCGCTGCCAACGTCGTAGAACCGCATGAGAAGGTTAATGAGCGTGGTTTTTCCGCAGCCGGTCGGACCGACTATCGCGATTTTCTGACCGCTTTTAACCGAAAGATTGAAGTTTTCGATGAGCGGACGAGCAGGGTCGTAACTGAAACAAACGGACGAAAAGTCCATATCTCCGCGCACGTTTTCGGGAGAGGGGAGCGTGCTTTCGTCGGGCAGTTCCGCTTCTTCGAGCAGGTCGAACACGCGTTTCGCGCCGCTGAGCGCGGTCTGAACCTCGGTTATGACGCCGGTTATTTCGTTGAACGGCTTGGTGTACTGATTGGCGTACGAAAGCGTGCAGGAAAGTCCGCCGACGGACAGCGCGGACATGCTTATGCCGAGCACGACCGGGTTGTCGCCCTGAATGACGATGTACGCGCCGAGCGCCGCAACCGCCAGATATATAACCGCGTTAATAAACCGCGTGCAGGGGTTGATGAGCGCCGAGAAAAACGCCGCGTCCTGACCGTATTTTTTCATGCGTACGTTGACTTTCTCGAACGCGCCCTCGACGTGATCCTTTTTGTCGAACAGCGCGATCATCTTCTGATTGCCCACCGTTTCGTTGAGCAGCGAACTCATTTCGCCGCGCGTTTTAGCCTGATTCGCGAACGAATCGTGGCAGCCTTTTGCGATAAAGTACGCCACGAACAGCGAAATCGGCGTTAACAGCACGACCGCGACTGCTATAAGCCAGTTCTGCAAAAGCATGAACACGAGCGTGCCTATTATGGTGATTATTCCCGTAAACAACTGCTGAAAACCCTGAAGCAAGCCGTCGGAAATCTGATCGATGTCGTTGACGATAACCGAAAGAAGGTCGCCGCGCTTGTGACTGTCGATGAACTTTACCGGCACCGCGTGAATTTTGGCGAACGCGTTCTTGCGAAGGTCGCCGATAGCGCGGTAGGACGCCACGTTGATAAAGTATGACGCCAGGTACTGGAACAAAAACGCCGCGCCCACGCTTGTCGCAAGCAGAATAATATAGTAAATAACCTTTTCGAAATCGACGTCGTTCTTGCCGACGATGTAGTCCACCGCCCGTCCGATGATAACCGGAGCGAGCAGCGTCGCAACCACCTGAAACAGCGAGCATACGAGCGCGATTATTATAAACGCCACGTGCGGCTTGATATAACCCAGTAATTTTTTTACGGTTTTGTCTTTGCTTTTTACGCGCGTCATACTCTGTCCTCCTCGGCAACCTGCGAATTGTAAATCTCACGATACTCGGGGCAGGAAGCAAGCAGTTGCGTGTGCGTGCCGGCTCCGGCTATTTCCCCGTCGTCGAGCACGAGAATAAGGTCCATCGCCTGCATGGAAGTCGCTCTCTGCGAAATGACCACCGTCGTCATGCCGGCGCAGTCTTCGCGAAGCGCCTTTCGAAGCGCGGCGTCGGTCGCAAAGTCCAGTGCCGACGAACTGTCGTCGAGTATCAGAATATCCGGGCTTCCCACGAGCGCGCGTGCGACGTTAAGACGTTGCTTCTGTCCGCCCGAGAAGTTGTTGCCGCCCTCGGAAACCGGCTCGTCCAAGCCGCCCGGTTTTTTACTAACGAATTCGTACGCCTGAGCGGTTTTAAGCGCGGCGACGAGTTCTTCGTCGGACGCGTCCTGTTTGCGCCATAAAAGATTGCTCTTAACCGTACCGGAGAACAAAACCGACTTCTGCATGGCGTAGCCTATCATTTGAGTGCGTTCGGCTGCGGTGTACTCGTACACGTCGTGACCGAACAGTTTAAGGCTTCCGCCCGATATTTCGTACAGTCCTGCGATAAGTTGCACGAGCGTGCTTTTACCGCTGCCCGTACCGCCGACTATGCCCAGCGTCTGACCCTTTTCAAGCGTGAAGTTTATGTCCGACAGCGTGTTTTTGCCGCTTCCCGAATAGGAAAAGTCGAGATTTTTCGCCTCGATTGCGGGAGCGGAATAGTCGGGAGTCGCTCCGTCGCCGCCGCGCTTGGTGACGGGAGTCGCGAACACTTCGTTAATGCGTTTCGCACTTGCCGACGCGCGCGAGAAAGTCACGACGAGGTTTGCAAGCACCGCAAGCGCGATCATTATCTGCGTCAGATAGTTGATAAGCGCGATAACAGCGCCCTGCGTCAGATTGCCTGCGTAAACCTGCTTGCCACCCAGCCATAAAACCAGTATGACGGCGGCGTTCACGATAGCGTAAGACGCGGGGTTTGTGAGATTGCTTATTTTGCCGATCGCTATCGAAAGCGCGGTCATTTTATCGTTTTTGTCGTTGAATTCGGCTTTTTCGCGCTCCCCTCTCGAAAATGCGCGGATAACGCGAACGCCGTTAAGGTTTTCGCGGACCGAGAGCGACACGTCGTCGAGTAGTCCTCTCGCAACGCCGTACGAGCGGAACGAGTGCGACATGACGAAGTACAGCACGACCGCTATGAGAAGCGACGCCCCTATGAATACGAGCGACAGCGCGGGCGCAATGGAAACCGCCATTATAATCGAGCCTATCACGACGAACGGAGCGCGCGTCACGAGACGAATGAACATCGCGACGCCCTGCTGGCACTGCGTAGTGTCGCCGACCAGTCTGGTCATCAGCGAAGGCGCGCCGAATTTATCCACGTCCGCCTGCGAAAGCGAGTTGATGTGCTCGTATAAGCCGCGGCGAAGATTGGTTCCGAAGCCCATCGACGCGCGCGACGCGAAATACTGCGCCACGAGCGCGAAGCACAGTCCCACCGCCGCCAGAATAAGCATGTACAAAGCGTAACGGATAAGCAGCGAATAGTCGCCTGCCTGACCTGCCGGAATCGCCTCGTCTATGATTTTCGCAACCACTACGGGAACGAGCAGTTCGAGAATTGCCTCGACCAGTTTGAAAAGCGGTCCGAGTACCGTTTTGACGCGGTAGCCTTTCAGGAAAGAAAGAAGTTTTATCATTTTTTACTCCTTTTGAAGTTTTGCAAGCAAAATAATAACACATTTCATCATAAAAGTAAACTCATTTTACGCGTATGCGCGCGATAGGTTTGACGAACGCGTTCAAATCTGCTATAATTTACACGGAAAAAAACGGAGGCAGCAATGATCGACAATCGAATCTTAAACAAGTTCGCGCTGGAAAAAGACGACTACGTTTTGTCGCTCTACGGCAGCGGACACATAAATCAGACCTATCTCGTAAAGGGTAACACACATAGATATGTTCTGCAAAAGATAAACGACAAGATTTTCCGCGACGTCGAAGGACTTATGCACAACGTTTCCTCGGTGTGCGATTTCAACGCCGAAGCCGTCGCAAAAGAAGGCGGCGACCCGACGAAATGTCTTACTATCGTGCGCACGAACGAGGGCAAGACTTACCTTAAAGAGGACGACGGATATTACCGCGTGTACAACTTCATCGAAAACACGGTTGCCGTCAATATGCCGCTGTCGGCGCGCCACTTCGGAGAAGGCGGAGAATGTTTCGCCCGTTTTGCGAAAAACCTCGCCGATTTCGACGCAAGCACGCTCGTGGACGTCATACCTCATTTTCACGACACGGTTAAAAGAGTGGAAAACTTCGAAAACGCCGTTAAAGCCGACGCCGTCGGTCGCCTCGGTGAAACGCGCGACCTTATAGATTTCGTGCTTGCCCGTAAAAGCGCGGCAGGCGTGGTGCTTGCCGGCATGGACAAGGGGCTTATTCCGCTCAGAGTCACGCACAACGACACCAAGTTCAACAATCTTTTGTTCGACGCGGACACCAAAAAACCCGTTGCCGTCATCGACCTCGACACCGTCATGAAAGGCAGCATGCTGTACGACTTCGGCGACGCGGTCCGTACGGGTTGCAGTTCCGCAGACGAAGACGAAGCGGATTTAAGCAAAGTCACCTTTCTTAAAGATTACTACGACGAGTTCGAAAAAGCCTATCTCGGAGTACTGGGAAGCGGAATAACCGCGGAAGAGCGGCGACTTTTGGGCTTTTCGGCAATGCTGATGACTTACGAGTGCGGAGTGCGGTTTTTAACCGATTATCTCGAAGGCGACACATACTTCGCCGTTCACAAGCCGAAGCACAATCTTCTGCGCGCGAAAACGCAGTTCAGACTGGTCGGAGAAGCGGAAAAGATTTTCGGCTCGATGACCTCTTATGCGGAGGTTAAATAATGGGATTTAAATACGAAATGCACACGCACGACCGCCTCGGCAGCAAGTGCGGCAGTTTCACGCCCGAGGAACTCGTAGACTGCTTTTTATCGCAGGGATACACGGGCATATTTTCCACGAACCACTTTTTCTGCGGCAATACGGCGGCTCCAGGACCGGAAGAAAAGTGGAAATACAGGCTCGAAAAATTCTGCGACGCCTATCGCGCCGTGAAAAAAGAGGGCGATAAAAGAGGACTGGACGTGTTTTTCGGCTTCGAATACACCGTTCCGCACTCGCTCGACCCCATAGCCAACAACGCCGGCTGCGATTTTCTCGTGTTCGGCGTGGACGAAAAGTGGTTGGAAAACTACGGCGGCGACGTCGAAACCTGCCCGACGAAAACGTATCTCAACAGGATCCGCGAGGCAGGCGGCACGGTAATTCAGGCGCATCCCTATCGGCTTGCGGAGCGGTATATGGACCACATCTGTCTTATGCCCGACTGCGTGGACGGCGTGGAAGTGCTGAACACCAGCCCCAACACACTTGAAAGCAATACGCTTGCGCGAGTGTATGCCGACTATTACGGATTTTTCCGCACGGCAGGCTCGGATATTCACGGCTTCGACCGCGAACTTTTAGGGGTTACGGAACTGCCCGAACGTGCCGTTTCCGAGCGCGACTTTATGCGCATGCTGAAAGAAGGTAAACAAAAACTGTACATTCGGACCAACGAAAAACGGAGGTAGTATAATGAGCGACAACGAAAAAAACGTGGCGGAAGTATGTGAAAAAGATCTTCGCAAACGCTATGAAAAAATGGGCAAACTTAAATCCGACGTGGGAGCGGCTCCGCTTGCGTATACGGTAGTCGTGTATGTGCTTGCGGTGCTTGCGGTATTCGGACTGCTGTTCGGACTCATGAACATGAAAAACGCTGTGGGTAAAATCTCGCTTATCGCGGCAGGATCCTGCGCCGTGCTTCTGATTCTTTTGTATTTCATCACGTCGAGAAAAGGTCCCGCGCGCTACACCGAAGTGTTTTTAAAGTTTGCCGGCAAGCAACTGCTGTTCCAGATAATCGACGAGCGCCACGTCATCTTCACCGACGGCGAAATCACGCTCGAATACGATAAAAAACAGATAAAAGAACGCCCCGAAGGCATCATGAATCCTCATCTGCGCTTCGACGCGCCGCTTCTCGCAACCTATAAAGCAATCGAAAACAAGGGCATTAAAACCGTTTACGTCGGCGAAGTCCCGTCCGATAACGGGAAAAAACCGCTCGTTTATAAGGTGACTTGCGAGGGTAAATTCGTCAGCGGATTCAAAGTAAACGGCAAAAGCGTGAACTTCGACAACATCAATCAAAAGGGCGTCAGCCTTGCGCTTCCGGCGCCTCTCATCGAAGCCATTCAGGAGCGCGGCATAACGCTTCCGCCCAAGGACATCGCCGTAAGCGGCAAATAACGGAGGGATAAACCGTATGAAAAAAGTAATAGTGTTCCTCGCTAACGGATTCGAGGAAATAGAGGCGCTCACCGCGGTTGACGTTCTTCGCCGCGCCGGAGCCGAGGTGGACACCGTTTCCGTGTGCGATAAAACGGTTATCGGCGCCCACGGAATAAAAGTCGTTGCCGACAAAACCGAAAACGAGGTCGATACCGGGTGTTACGACGCGGTCGTGCTGCCGGGCGGTATGCCGGGAGCGAAAATACTCGGCGAGTGCAAAAAGGTAGTCGATTGCGTGTCCTCGTTCGACGCGCGCCACAAGATAATCGCGGCAATCTGCGCCGCTCCGGCAACCGTGCTCGGAATGAACGGTTTTGCCGCCGGAAGAAGAGTAACGTGCTATCCTGCCGAGCAGTTCATAAACGTTCTCGAGGACGCGACGTACACGGGAGAGGAAGTCACCGAGGACGGCAACCTCGTCACCGCAAACGGTCCGCTCGCTGCGATGAAATTCGCGCTCAAAGTGAGCGAAAAGTTGGGACTTAAAGCGGCTTTTTAAGGTAAATTGCGCCCGAAAAGGCGTCGGTTTATAAAATAAATATAAGGAGATTATATTATGAGCGACAACGAAAACGGAAAGAAAACAGGAATAATCGAGGCTATCGACAATCTGCCGTTTATCCTCAAAGTGATATTCTGCATACCTTGCCTCGACATTATCTGGGCAATCTACCGCATAATAAAGGGCGTGGAAACGAACAGCGTTCTTCTCATCGTGGTAGGCGTGCTGTGGATAATCCCCGGCGGCGCGATCTGCTGGGTCGTCGACCTTATTACCTTGCTATTAAGCGGCTCTCGTCCCGTTTTGTCCTGACCGCGTGGCAGAACTAAAAACATTAAAACCCGAAAATCGGTTCGGCATATGCGCCGCGCCGATTTTTTTTACGCTCAAACGGGAGAAAATTTCTTGTCTTTTTTCGGCTCGTATGTTATAATTTTCGTATGAACAAAAAAATACCCATTAAAAAACTATACACGGGATTAGGCGACGAGCAGGTCAAAGAGAAAAACAAAATAAATCTCGTCTGCTCGATTATAACCGCGGTCGCGGCAATCGCTCTCGCGTGCCTGCCCATGCAGAGCGGAATACGCGCGCTGTACGAAAAACACGGATTCGTCGTCTATTCCGTCGCGCTTATATTATGGCTTGCGAACGTCGTCGTCGCGGTGTTTTGCCTTGCGTCGCATTTCGGCAAATACAAAATAAGCAAAGAATTGTACGAAACCGACAAAACCGCGCTTAAAGGCGATTGGCACACGTTTGCAGGACTGGAAATACAACTTGTTCTCTCGTTCGTTTCGCTGCTTGCCGAGTTGTACCTCGTCGTGCGCGCGTTCGACGTGTGGACTTTTCTTGCGTGCGTCCTTGCCGCAGGGCAGACAGTCGCCGCGTTCTTCGTCAGAAAAACCACGAGCGGAGCGTATAAAAACCTTTCCGAAACCGCACCCGAACCCGAGAAGAGCGAGACTTCCGAGGATAAGAGCGGCGACCAAGCCGATAAAACCGAAAAAGAGAAGGATAACGACGCGGCAAACGATTTTTACGACCGCGACTGAATTCAATAAATTATAGATAACCGAATAAGGAGCAGGAAAATGTACATCGAACGCAGAGAAAAAATCAAAAAAGCGGGCAAATGGCAGGTGGTCGTTTGCGGCGGAGGAGTAGCGGGCGTCGCAGCGGCGGTCGCAGCCGCAAGAGCGGGCAAAAAAACGCTGCTGATAGAAAAAACTCTGTCGCTCGGCGGACTGGCTACCAACGGACTGGTAAACTACTTCGTCCCCATGTGCAACGGCAGGGGCAAACAGATAATATTCGGCATGGCGGACGAAATGCTGCGCCTTGCCATGAAAACGAGTTGGACGACGGTGAAAGACTGCTGGAAGCATGACTACCCCGAAAAGCAGGGACGGCTCGACGGCAAATTCTCTCCGACTATATTCGCGCTCGCGCTGTCCGACATGCTGCATGCGTCCGGAGCCGAACTGTATCTCGACACGATTATAAGCGGAGCCGAAGTCGAAAACGGGCATATTAAAGGAATCGTAATCGACAGCAAGTCGGGCAGGGAGTATATAGAAGCCGACTTTTTCGTCGATACCACGGGTGACGCGGATTTATTGTGGCGCGCCGGCGTTCCGACGGTTAAGGGCGGCAACTACTTTACTTACTACGCGTTCGGAATGAACTTCGACACCATGCGTTCGGCGCTCGAAAAAAAGGATATTTCGGCGGCGTACCGCTGGTATATGGGCGGCAGAGCCAATCTCTACGGCGGCGGTCAGCCCGAGGGCAGACGGCTTTACACGGGAGTCACGAAAGAGGACGTAACCGAGTATGTGCTGGAAAATCAAAAATTGCTGTACGAAAGTATTTCGAAAGAGGACAAAAACTCATTCGACCTGACTCTTCTTCCCGTAATGCCGCAAATGCGCACGACGAGGCGTATAGAGGGCGACGCGACTTTTTCCGAAAAGGACGCCTATGTGCATTTTTCCGACAGCGTGTGCGCGATAAACGACTTCGACCGCTGCGACTTTTTGTACGAAGTGCGCTTCGGTACGCTGGTCAGAAACGGTTTCGACAACGTTATAACGGCAGGCAGAACGGCAAGCGCGAGCGGCTACGGCTGGGACGTGCTGCGCGTAATTCCCCCGGCAATACTCACCGGTCAGGCGGCAGGCAACGCATGCTCGCTGGCTATCGACGAAGGCAAGCCGATTTACGGCATTACGGTGGAAAAATTGCAGAGCGTTATGGAAAAGCAGAACAGCCCCGTGCATTTCGACGACGCGCTCGTTCCGAAAGACAAAACGAAAACAGAAAAAGGCGAAGACAATGGACACATTTGAACTCAGCGACGATAAAGTCAATATGCCCACCGACCGCGTGCTTAAAAAGAAAGACCTCATTCTGCCCGAAGAGAAAATTTTCATCGGCTATTTCAAGGGTCATTCCGCGCCGCACGCCCACGACTTCATCGAACTCGTGTACGTCGTTGCAGGCGAAGCCACTCACGTCCACGAGGGTCGGGAGCGCAGAATAAAGCCGGGCGACTGTTTTTTAATCGACATCGGCAGCCTGCACTCGTATAAGGCGGATACGAGCGATTTTACGCTTATAAACTGCATTTTTCAGCCCTCGTTTTTGTCGCAGACCGTCAAAGACGACCAGATGTTCAAGGCGCTCGCGTGCAACGTGTTCATGGCGGTGGAGGGAGCGGACAGCCCCGGCTCCATTTTCGTAGGAGCAGGCTCCGCGCCCGGAGTACACGCGCTTCTGACGCAGATGATCGACGAACTCGCGCGCAAGCAGACCGGATATTTAGAGGTCATGCAGTCGCTGCTGAAAGTCGTGCTTATATACCTGTTCCGCGGACTTAAACCCGATCCGCAGCCGCGCATGATTAAGGACGTCATCGAATACGTCGAAACGGCGTGCGATAAAAAACTCAACGTCGAAGCGCTCAGCGAAAGCATGTTCTTCTCGCCGGCGTATATAAGCCGCATATTCAAAAAGTATACGGGACGAAACCTGTCGGATTATATCCGCGAAAAAAGACTGGAAAACGTCGCGAAAACGCTTATAAAAAGCGACGACAGCATCGACGACGTCATTCTCTCGGCAGGCTACGGCGACAAAAAGAGTTTTTACGAGCAGTTCGTGCGGCTTTACGGCTGTACGCCCGGCGAATTCCGCCGCCGCAACAAAACCGCGCGGTAAGATAAAACAAACGTAAACAAAAAAGAACGCGTTC
The DNA here is from genome assembly GCA_934229275.1 of uncultured Clostridia bacterium. Classification (GTDB taxonomy): domain Bacteria; phylum Bacillota; class Clostridia; order Christensenellales; family Pumilibacteraceae; genus Neoclostridium. The sequence continues at coordinate 22,190 of CAKQDN010000008.1, forward strand.
CCGAAGAAAAAGGAGCGCGTTTTTCGTTATGAAATTCAGTTGAACGGATTGCCTTCTTTTCCGGCTTCGGGAAGAGTCGCCATTTTGGAGACCGTGTGTTTCGCCACATGTTTCATTATCAGCAGCACGACGTACGCTACGACCAGCAGCAGTATCGGCAGATTGAAAAAGGACGGCACGGGCGAATATAATTGCAGCGAGTAAGCGAGAAACGTTATGTAATACATCCCGATCACGGGGTACAGGAGATTCGAGTTGATTTCGGCGTCGGTGAAAGTCTTTTTGTACTTTCTCATTCCCGACTTGCAATACAAAACGAACGCTTCGGTTTCTTTTTCGTTATCCGAGAGAACGCGCACGCATTTAACTATGTTAACTATGTTTGCGACCAGCGTTGCGGTTATTCCGAACAAGAGCAGCAGATACGCGACTACGATAAAATTGAACGGTTCGATTTCGTGACCTTTCCACAACATTTTTACGAATCCGATAATCGCTTTTATAAAGTCGTAGAGAGGGTATACGAACTTGCCGTTGATTACGAAAAGCGGCATAACCGACATCATCGTAAGGGTGATAACCGCCGTAATGCAGCAAACCAGACGTAAAGCAGCATATTTTTTAACCGAGATTATGTTCGAAACCGATAATTGCATAGTATTTTTTCTCCGTTTATACGTTTTACGGTATTCATTATAGCCGATTGCGGACGAATAGTCAACCGCTTTTGCGAAATTAAGTACGATAAACCACCGTTTTTGCGCAAAATCCCCATTGTTTTTTTTCTTTAAAAGTGGTATTATTTTTGTAAATCGTGAACAAGGAGAAAATCATGAACACGTTATATCCGGCAAAATTCATTAAATTAAATTTCGGTCGCGAAACCGAGTCCGTCGAACGTTACGGCAACGCCTGCTCGTATTTCCGGAGAGAATTCGCTCTGTCCTACAAAAAAGTGGTAAAGGCGGAACTCATGGCAACCGCGATAGGCGTTTTCAAAGCGTATATAAACGGCGTCGAGGCGGACGGCGACTACATGTCGCCCGGGTTTACCGACTACCGTAAGCGTATTCCGTGGTGCCGCTACGACATAACCGACAAATTGAAGAAAAACAACGCCGTTGTGCTTGTCGCCGGCGACGGTTGGGCGGTCGGATATATGGGTAACTTTATGTACCGCCGCAACTACTATCGCGACGTTTGCGTCTGCGCGAAAATAGTCGTGTATTACGAGGACGGCAGCCGCGACGAAATTCTCACCGACGAGAACTGGCGCGCCGATACCGACGAAATCGTGCGCACCGACAACTATATGGGAGAGGTTATCAACCATACGTATTCCAAAAACAAGACCTTCTATCTGCCCGACTACGATTATAAAGAGGGCAATTGGAGAACGCCCGAGTGCGTGACTAGCGGCATATTCTACGCATGTTTAAGCGTGGAAATCGCGCCGAGAATAAAGGTCATGCACGTTTTAACGCCCGAAATCATCTCGAAAAGCAACCGCTTCGTCCGTTACGACTTCAAGCAGAACATGGTGGGCGTGCTGCGCGTAAAGGTAAAGGGCGAGCGTGGAACCATAATAGTCGCGCGCCATGCCGAAATGCTCGAACAGGACGGAACCCTGTACACCGAGAATCTGCGCAAAGCCGAGGCAACCGACACGTTTATTTTAAGCGGCGAGGGCGAGGAAGAATTCCGTCCGCTGTTCACTTTCCACGGCTTCCGCTACGCCGAACTGCGCATAACCGGTAAAGCCGAAATTCTGTCGGTAGAGGGCGAGGTCATGTATTCCGCTCTCGGAAAGACCGGCGAATTCGCCTGCTCGGACGAAATCGTAAACCGCGTTTATAAAAACGTCGTGTGGGGTCAGCGCGGCAACTTTTTAAGCGTTCCCACCGACTGTCCACAGCGCGACGAGCGACTGGGCTGGACGGGCGACGCGCAGATTTTCTGCGGAACGGCTATGTTCAACATGGACTGCGAGAAATTCTACAAAAAGTATATACTGGACCTTATCGACAGTAGCCGCGGCGACGGTACTATAGGCGGCGTTGCTCCGCACGTTCCGCACACGGTATACGACGACGAAGAGTGCCATATGCCCGACTGCGCAGGATGGGCGGACGCTATGGCGGTCATTCCGTACGAATACTACCTTATGTACGGAAACGAGCAGGATCTTCGCGACCAACTGTACTTCGTCAAGAGTTATATAAAGACCTGCGAGGACTGGAGCGACGGCTGCATCCGTCCGTCCGACCCCAACTGGGGCGACTGGCTTAACGTGGACTGCTTCACCGACAAGAGTCTGCTGTCCACCGCGTACTTCGCTTTCTCCACGCGCCTTACCGTTAAAATGTGCGAAATCTGCTCCGATCCCGAAAAACAGTACTTCGAAAACCTGTACGAGCGCATAAAAGCCGCTTTCCGCGAAAAATTCCTTATGAAAGACGGCACGCTGTCCTGCCACACGCAGACGGCTTATCTTCTCGCGTACGCTTCGGGCGTCATGAGCAAGGAAGAAATACGCGCGCCTTTCCTGGGCACCGTGCATAAAGCGAACGACAAACTCACCACGGGCTTCCTCGGAATCAAATTCCTGCTGCCCACGCTGTGCGACCTCGGCGAAACCGACCTCGCGTATAAAATTCTGTGCAGCCGCGAATATCCCGGCTGGGGTTACAGCGCGGTAAACGGAGCCACCACCATGTGGGAGAGATGGAACAGTTACACCAAAGAAAAGGGCTTCGGCGACGTGAGCATGAACTCGTTCAACCACTACTCGTTCGGAAGCGTTGCCGAGTGGATGTTCAAGTACTGTCTCGGAATCCGTCCCGATATCGACGGCGCCGGCTTTAAAAAACTCACGCTTTGCCCCGCCCCCGATTTCAGCGGCAAACTCACTCACGCCGAGGGCGGTTACGGCAGCAAAAAGGGTAAAATTTCCGTAAGTTGGAAGGCGGAAGAGGGTAAAGTGAAGTACTTCGCGCGCGTTCCGAAGGAAATCGACCTCACTCTCGATATGCCCGAAAACGTCGTCGCCGAAATCGAAAGATATTGATTTTTTCGCCGAATCGACGCGGATAAGCCGTTAAAACGCAATAAATAATAAAAAAGCCGCGCGGTAGGAGTAAAATCTCTGCCGCGCGGCTTTTTTGCGTTGTTATAAGCGGATATTGACTAATTCCCCGACGTAAAATCCCGACCGATTAACTCGTCTACCGATATGCCGTAATAGTCCGCCAGTTTTACTATCTGAAAAATGTTCGCGATGCCTTTATCGCTCTCTATCCAACTGATCGTGTTTTGCGGAATTCCGGTCTCTTTTGCCAGTTGACTTTGCGATAATCCGTTTGCAAGCCTTATCGATTTAATTGCTTTTCCGTACATGTTTCGTATACCTCCGCAAAAACAAATATCAAAATCTTGCTTAAAATGCTTGACATATCAACATCTTGATAATATACTGATGATAGGCTATCGGAAAAACGACGAAAAAGTTCTTTTGTTGTATGTACTTGCGGCGGCAAAAGAAAAATGCGACGTTAAACGGAGCCTTTTCGGATGGCTCGGCGTGTTTTTTGTATTCGAAACTACCCCGGTGTTTGCTTATGGGTTCGGGTTCTACGCGCTAATCGTTTTGAATTTGCTTGCAACTGCTTTTGCCGTTTTCGCTATGCTTATGCAGAGTAGAGGCAAGATAAAACGGCTTGGAATACTTGCAAACGCAACGGTTAAAACAAGTTCGGGCGAGGGAACGACCGAGCCGTATATAATAAAGAAGAAAATAGGTTTAACCGTATACCTGATTCTTGCGATTTTCGGATTAAGCATAGTGTCGCAGGGCATTATGCAAAGCGACTTCAACTCTTTCGAGGCAAAAACTTTTTCGTATAGCCAAAGCCTTCCGCAAGAAGCCCGAGAAGAGCAATAGCGCGGAATAATTGAAAGTAAAAAAGTCGCGCTGCTACCCGATTAAAGTCAATACGCTTACGAATTAAATAAAAGATTAAACGCCTTTACGCGCCGCTACGAGCGACCCGTAGGGGCGTTTTCGGTTCTTTTAAACAACAGGCGCAGCGGAATAATCGGCGTCGCAGCCGCAGCAATCGCCACCGAGCCGCGAGTAAGAGCGAGCATAAGCGGAGAAAGCGACGAGAACGCATCTCGGGTCAAAAGAAGCGCGGCTATGAACAGTCCTGCCGAGAGAGCCGGCAACAGCAGTTTTTTCACCGATATTCCCGGTTTAAGCACGATCGCCCCGACGAGCGAGATAAGACAAGCCGAAACCGCCGCCGACAGAACCTGCGCCAAAGTCGCGCCGCCTATTCCGAGCCGCGGAGTAAGCACGGCGCACGCGATCGCCCGAGCCGCGGCTCCGATTAGGCGCAGAACGAAAACGCCCGCGTTTTTTCCCCGGGCGTGGAAAAGCACGGTAAAAGCCTGCGTAATCGCCGAGAACAGCGCTCCGCACGAGCCTATCCGCACTATAGACACCGCGATCGCGGCGTTTTCGGACGAGAGCGACGGAAAAAGCAGCGAAACCGCACAGTCGGCAAACGCGAAAAGCGCGGCGTAGAAAACGGTTCCGATAAAGAAGAACGTGCCGAACACGACGGTAAAGTCGGGCTCGTCGTTTTCGGACGCGAGTTTGGGCAGAAAGTAGGCGTGCGCCGCCGAGTACACGGACGCCGGCAGAGATAAAAGAGTCCCTGCGACGCCCTCTTTTATTCCGTACCCTGCAGCCGCCCGTTCCGCGCCTATTGTCGCGTTCAGCGCGCCCGGAACTATAAAACTGTCGAGCATTGCCGACAGCGGCGAAATTATCCCGGTAAGAGCCACCGGCATACTGCGAAAAAGCAGCGAAAAAGCGACTTTTTTATCACATTCTCCGCCCGTAAAGCCCTTTTTCCGCCTTGCAAGCAGTAAAAAGACGAGAGAGGCGATTTCCGCGAAAAACGTGCCTGCCGCGGCGAACGGAGCGGATAAGTCCGGTGACGTCGACGCACCGAGGAAAGCGAAAAGCGGCGCGCACACCGCCTTAACCGCCTGTAAAATCAGTTCGGAAGCCGAAGCCGTCGCAAATCTGCCGTCGCCCAATATCGCTCCTCGCACCGCCGCAGCCGCCGCGCACACCGGGACGGACGCGCAAAGCACGCGGTAGGTCGAACAGCATGCCGAAAGTCCCTGCAATCCGGCAATAAAGTCCGCGGCAAAAAACAGCGCGGCAGCCGGGACGAGCGACCCCGAAACCGCGACAAACCCCAGAAAAGCCAGCGTTTTATCGCTTAACCGCGTCCGGTTTTTCGCGACGAACGCCGACACGCACGAACTTATTCCGCCCGACGAGAGCGACACGATAAGCCCGTACAGCGGAAACGCCGCGAAATAAAAGCCCGAGCCGTCCGCTCCGAGCGCCGCGGACAGAGGTATTTTTCCTATCGCCGAAAACGCTTTGCCTGCCGCGAGCAGCAGAGCCGAAAAAATCAGCGTTTTTTTGTTCTTACTCAACTTTTTCATCGCGTATAGTATGCTCCGAAAAAAGCAAAATCGTCGCGCTTCACGCCAAAAAGGCGACTGCGGCTGCGCTCGCCGAAAAAAATGACGGCGTACTGCGGTAAAAGCGGCAAAAAGTCTTGATTTTTTCGCGACAATAGGCTATAATAGTATGTAATCAATCCAACGAGAGGCAAAAATATAATGTTAGACATCAGATTTATCGTAGAAAACGCGCAGGCGGTTAAAGACGCTATGGCAACCCGTAGCGGAACGTACGACGTCGACAAGGTCGTAACGCTGGACAAGCGTCGCCGCGAAATCATCGGCGAAGTCGAAGCGCTTAAAGCCGACCGCAACAAAGTAACTGCGGAAATCGCAAAGATAAAAAGAGAAGGCGGCAACGCCGACGCGCTCATCGCCGAGCAGAAAAACGACGGCGACAGAATAAAGGCTCTCGACGCCGAACTTTCCACCGTGGCGGCAGACCTGCGCATGGCGGCTCTGTCCGTCCCCAACATCCCCGACAAGAGCGTTCCCGTCGGCAAGGACGACAGCGAAAACGTCGAACAGCGCAGATTCATGGAGCCCACGAAATTCGATTTCGAACCCAAAGCGCACTGGGACATCGGCGCAGACCTCAATATTCTCGACCCTGCAACCGCCGCTAAAATCACCGGCGCACGCTTCACCGTTTACCGCGGACTGGGAGCCCGTCTCGAGCGCGCCGTGTACAACTTCATGCTGGACACGCACACCGCAAACGGCTACACCGAGATTTTCCCTCCGTATATGGTCAACCGCGACAGCATGACCGGAACGGGACAACTGCCCAAATTCGAGGACGACGCGTTCTCGCTTAAAAATTACGACTATTTCCTTATCCCCACCGCCGAAGTGCCGGTAACCAATATGCTGCGCGGCGACGTCGTGGACGCAAAGGACCTTCCCATTCATTACTGCGCGTACACCGCATGCTTCCGCGCGGAAGCCGGCAGCGCAGGAAGAGATACTCGCGGTCTTATCCGTCAGCATCAGTTCAATAAGGTCGAACTCGTCAAGTTCACCATGCCCGAGGACAGTTGGAACGAACTCGAGGACTTAACTCACGAAGCCGAAAAAATTCTGCAACTGCTGAAACTTCCGTACAGAGTGGTATGCCTTTGCACGGGCGACCTCGGATTCAGTTCGGCAAAGACGTACGACATCGAAGTGTGGATGCCTTCCTACGGCAGATACGTCGAAATTTCGTCCTGCTCCAACTTCGTGGACTATCAGGCGAGAAGAATGAACATCAAGTACAAAAAGGACGGCAAAACCGGATTTTTGCACACGCTCAACGGCTCGGGTCTGGCGGTCGGCAGAACGGTCGCAGCCATTCTCGAAAACTACCAGAACGCCGACGGCACCGTAACCGTTCCCGAAGCACTGGTCAAGTACATGGGCACCGACATTATTAAATAAACCGATTAAACCGAAGAAAAAGCGCTCGGAAACAGGAGGAGCAGAAGTTTGAAATCAATAATATCGTTTCTTACTTTCATAGTGGAAGGAATAGCAAGAGCCGTCGTGTTCTTGCTGTCCACGCTCGGACTGTGGATTCCGGCTTTGTTCTGCGCCCTGTTTTTCCTCGTCTGCGCGATAACGGTCACGCCGTTCGCGGACGTTGCCGGCATTTTCTACGTCGGACTGACGCTTTCGATGCTGCTGTCCATCGGTATTTCCGTAGCGCAGGTGCTTAAAAAGAAGGATATAAAAAGGCTTAGCCGCTCGGCGGACAAGCCCAAAAAACTCAAAAAGAAAAAGGGCGAAGAGCAACAGGCTTCGCAAAGCGATTTCGCTCAGCCCAACATGATTTACCCGAACGACGGCTATCAACCGCAGCAGCCCGGTTATCCGCAACCCGGCTATCCGTATCCGCAGCAGGGCTATCCGGCTCAGCCGTATGGCTACCAGCCGCCCTATCAGCCGCAGTATCCGCAGCAGGGCTATCCGCAACCGGGTTATCAACCGCCTTATCAGCCGCAGCAACCCTATCAGCCCCCGACCTATCCGACTCAGCCGACCTATCCGCAGCAAACCTATCAACCGCAGCAGAATTATCCGCAGCCCGGCTATCAGCCGCAGCAGCCGTATTCGCAGCCGCAGGGTTATCCGCAGCAGCAAAACGATATGCAGGGCGGCGGAAACAATTTCGCGTCTTACCAAAGCGACGAAAACAAGCAGGATTCGGGCAGCGCGTACGAGCAGGCTAAAAAGAGCATGAACCGCGAATTCTTCGGCTACGATTCGCCAGGCAAAAAGGACGATACGCCGTCGTATAACGACCTTAAACCCAAAGAGAGCGCGTTCAATACGTTCAACGAACAGCCGCTCGGCGTCTATCGTACACGCGTCGATCCCGACGTCGTCATTTACGAATACGCCGACAGAATCGAGTACTATCGTAGAAACGACCGCGGCGGACTGGACTACGTTCGCACGCAGAGTAAGCGATAAGTGACAACAATAGCACGCTATCGACAAAATTAAACAAAATAAAGCGTTATCAAAGTGATAAAATACACTCGAACTAAATAATTCGGGTGTATTTTTTATGACTAAAACCAACTTGAAGCATTGTTTACTCAAATACGCGGCGCTGACGCTCGCTCTTGTCGTCATAGGACCTGCGGCGATAAACGGGCTGTGTCCGTTCGCGCTTGCCGCCTACGCCGCGGTCGTGTTCTGCGGAACAAACGCTTTCTATATGCTCGTGCCGCTCGCGCTTTCGCAACTGGTCGCGCTTCAGCCGTGGCAGGTCGTCGTTTCGACCGTTTCGGGAGGCGCGATAATAGCGGTCGTCGATTTCTTTTTGCGGCGGCAGAACAAAAAGTACGGCGTGTTCGCGATGATATGCCTGACTTTCATCGCCGCGTGTCCGACTATTGCGATTCTGGTCGCGCGCGGCACTCCTGTTATTTACGTCGCGATCGCCGCATGTTTGTACGCGGTTTTTACATACATATGCGTCGGAATAGCAAAGCCGCTTCTGTATTACGGTATGCGGCACGGACTTATCGACACCGAAAAAACCTGCCTGTACGCCGTTATGGCGGTTATGGCTATGGGTATAACCGCGATGGGACTGCCGGGCAATTTTCTTTTGTTCCTGATCGCCGGAGCGGCGCTTCCTTTCGCGTGCCGATGGGCAGGTAAGGGCGCGTGCGTCATGACCGCGTTGTCGCTGGGACTGGGCAGCGCATTCTGCACTCTTGAAGTTACCGAAGTCGCTCTGTTCGGACTGGTCGCGCTGGCGTCGTGCATGTTCATCTCTTCGCCGCGCATACTCTCGCCGATAGCGCAGGTGTTCGCCGCGGTCATATTCGAACTGTTCTTTTCCGTTCCGTACGTCGATCTGGGCTATCACGCCGGTGCGCTTTTAGTCGGAGGAATAGTCTACGCCGTCATACCCGAAAAATTCGTGCTTTCGGTAAAAGCCGGCATTTTCTCGTCCGACAGCGGCGACGCGGTGCGGTATATGATCAACAAAGATCGCCGCGCTCTGGCGAAACGCGCGCAGTATGCAAGCGACGTCTTTGCTGAAATGAGCGCGGCTCTGGGCGGCAGCGAAAAAACGGGCGGAAACGCGGTCGCCGCCGTGGCAAAGCAGATTACGACGCTCGTGTGCGAACCGTGCGAGAGAAGGCGCGAGTGCGCAGCCGCCGGCATGGACGAGCAGATAACAAAAGTATGCGAAAAATGTTTCGAAAAGGGCAGAGCGTCCATGAACGACTTACCGTACGAACTGGTGGACAGATGCCTGTGTCTGGGCAAAATAATGTCGGTGTGTTCGAGCAAAATGCAGCAGGCAGGAGCGTCGCGGCGCAATACCGACGACGATAACCGCATGAATCGCATGCTCGCCGAGCAGTTGGACGGACTGAGCGGCGTTCTCGGCAGTATGAGCCGCAGCGTCGCGCGCCCGGTGACGTTTGACAGGAAAACCGAGCGCAGAATAATCGAAGAGTTGAAATACTACAATATCGTGTGCGGCGAAGTGCTGCTGTGCGGCGGAGATAAGCCTTGCGCGACCGCAATCGTGCGCAACGAAAACATAAGCGAACGCAAACTCATCGCCAGCGTCATCGGCAAGTGCGCCGGCGTCGGTTTCACGGTAAAAAGCGTGGAGGACAGCACCGTGGGCGGCTGGTCGGTCATGGATCTCGAAGTAAAACCGAAATTCGACGTGACTTTCGGCGTAAGCACCCGACCTCTGCACGCGGAAGCGACGGGCGACACGCACTCGTTCATGAAAACGGGCGGCGATAAATTCCTGATGGCGCTTTGCGACGGCATGGGGTCGGGCAAAAAAGCGTACGAACTTTCGGAAAAGGCAATTTCGCTCGTGGAAGGCTTTTATAAAGCCGGATTCGACCACAGAGTGGCGGTGGACGGCATCAACAGATTTTTGTCCGCGGAGAGCGGCGAGAGTTTTTCCGCGCTCGACATAGCCGCGTTCGACCTGTCGGCAGGCAAAGCGGATCTTGTAAAACTTGCCGCTCCGACCACGTTTATAAAGCGTTCGGACATCACCGAAGCGTACGACGGAAACGCGCTGCCTCTCGGAGCCGCAGCCGATTCGAAGCCGTGCGTCGCGACGGTGGAATTAAACGACGGCGACGCGGTCGTGCTTATGTCGGACGGAGTTACGCAGCGGTTTACCGAGGAAGAACTCGCCGCGATTATAAACGCTATGTCGTCGGTCAATCCGCAACTCATGAGCGAGGAAATAATGAAAAAGGCGCTCGAACGCAAAACCGAGTACGACGACGATATGACGGTTGCCGTGTGCCGTGTGATAAGAACGGATAACTGACGGCGATCGGGGTGCGGGTCACTCTGCTTACCCGTTCGTGAGGACGGAATAAGCAGCACGATTTAACGCGGAAATCGCACAAAGCGGTTTATTTTCCGAAAAAGGCTTGACAATTGGCGGACGCATAATATATAATTGTTCCGTGCCCGATAAATTCACACAATTTCATATTCTGTTTACCTCTCTTGCGGCACTCGTGTGCGCCGTTTCGATCGTGTGGCTCGTTCTGCTGCCGAAGATAAAAAACAGGGGCGTAAAAGCGGCTTTATATTCGCTCTCGGGCGTGGTCGCTGCCGTTGCGCTTTTCTTTGCGGCGGCGTGCGTTTTAAAGGCGACGCTTTCGGGTAAAACGACGATAGACGATAATTTCGTCGTGCTGTCGGGCGAATTTAAGTACACGGTGCCCTTCTTTTCGGCTGCGTTTGCCGCGATGACGAGGTATATTTTCTTTGCTCTGCTGGGCGCGGCTGCCCTGTGTCTTGCGGTTTCGGGAGCGATTGCGAGCATGGTTTGCTCTGCCCGGTCAAAGTCGGCAAAGGAGAAAGAGGAGCGTCTGCGCGCCGAAGCGGAACAAAAGGAAAAAGAGGAGCGCGAGCGCGCCGAACGGGCAAAAGCGGACAGATTTTCGGGCGAAAACGTTCGCGTTCTGGGTAACAAAAAAATATTAAGAAGCAATGCGGCTGAGGTTTATCGGGAATATCTCGAAAATAAACGCAAAGCCGAAAACGCGAATAACACCACGACATAATTCAAAGGAGAAAAATACATGTACTACGTAGGAATAGACATCGGCGGAACGAGCGTGAAAGCCGGTATCGTAGACAAACAAGGCAATATCGTAATCAAATCGAGCGTCCCCACGCTCAGAACGCGCGACTATAACGACGTCGTAGATCCCGTTTGCGAGCAGATCGTAAAACTTGCCGCGGGCGCCGGCATCGATATGGCGGAAATCGCCGGAATCGGTATCGGCTGCCCCGGCATAATCACGAGCAAAACCGGCGTTGTCGATTACAGTTGCAACCTTGCCTGGAACAACGTTCCGCTCGCAAAGGCGTTCTCGCAGAAACTCGGAAAACCGACTTACGTCAGCAACGACGCTAACGTCGCGGCGCTCGGAGAGGCTATGTTCGGCACGGGTAAAAACTACAAAGACGTTATTTTCATAACGCTCGGCACCGGAGTGGGCGGCGGAGTCATTATCGGCGGCAAACTTTTCGAAGGCTACGAATCCAAGGGCGCGGAACTGGGTCACATGGTGATCGTGAAAGACGGTCAGCCCTGCGGCTGCGGCAGACGCGGTTGCATGGAAGCGTATTGCAGCGCGACAGCACTCATCCGCGATACCAAGCGCGCCATGAACAAGAACAAGCAAAGCACGATGTGGCAATTCGTGGACGGCGACATCAATAAAGTTGACGGCAGAACGGCGTTCGAGTGCAGTAAAACGGGTGACGAGTCCGCAAAAGAGATTATCGACGGCTACGTCGCGTACCTCGGCGAGGGACTTTCCAATTTCGTCAATATTTTCCGTCCGCAGGCGATTATTCTCGGCGGCGGCGTGTGCGCTCAGGGCGACTATCTCGTTAAGCCCGTTCAGAAGTATGTGGACGAGCATACTTACGGCGGCGGAAGAGCGCCCCGTACGCTTATTCTCACCGCAACGCTCGGCAACGACGCCGGTCTTATAGGCGCGGCTTCGCTGGCGATCAGCAGACTGGGTAAATAATTCGAAAAAGGAAGATAAACAAAAATCTCTTTGCTCTGCGCAGAGAGATTTTTTTGCACTATTTTTCGGCGATTCCGCTCGATTGTATAACTATTTTCCGCTCGGTTCGTTTGACCGTGCGCGACAAAAACGGTATAATATTAAAACGGCACACGGCGTATGAGAATCCGTCTCCGCAGCCGAAAAAACGAGAGGGTATCAATATGCTTAAATTCGACGAAAAGAGTTTTATAGTGAACGGAAAACGCAGGTTCTTCATAAGCGGAGATTTTCCGTTTTTCCGCGTGCCGAAAAAGGATCTCAAAAGACGCCTGACGATGTTTTTCGAAACCGGAGCAAACGCGGTGTCCACTTACGTTCCGTGGGAAATAATCGAAAGAGAAGAGGGCGTGTTCGATTTCGGCGGAGAACAGACCGACCTCGAATTTTTTCTTCAAACCTGCCGCGAAGTCGGACTCAAAGCAATCGTGCGCCCCGGACCGTATCAGTACAGCGAAATGGCTTGCGACGGACTGCCCGAATGGTTGCTGCGCCACGATGAAATACTCGCGAAAAACGTTGACGGAGCGACATATTGCAAAACCGCCGTGTCGTATAATCATCCGTATTTTCTCGAAAAAGCCGAGATATACCTCAAAAAAGTGTATGAAATTCTGGTTAAATACAAGGACGTCGTAGACTGCGTGCAACTGGACAACGAAGCCGTGGGCGTGCAGATCTGGCACGGCAGCCTCGATTATAACCGCGAGGGCAACGGAATAGGCGTTAAAGGCGGAGCGTATGTGCGGTTTATAACCGAAAAGTACGGCAATATCGACGCGCTCAACGCCGCCTATAAAACGAACTTCGATTGTTTCGAAGCGGTCGATCCGTCCGTGTGCGATAAGGCTGCCGGCAAGTGGGAATTCTCGCACGATTATCTCGAATTCAACGGTTTGCAGGTCGCCGGATATTTGGAGCGTTTGCAGAAAATCATGCGGAACAGCGGACTCGACTGCACGACCTGTCACAACGCCGCCGATCCGTTTTTGCTGCCGCTTTTTTATGAAGCGAGCAAAAGTCTCGATAACTGCTTTATCGGCTTCGACGACTACTACAATTTAAGTCCCGGGTGGGCAACGATTAAGCCCGAACAAACAATGCTTATCCGCACTCAGAGAGGCGCGGATATTCTGCGCGACTACGGCTATCCCGCGTCGGTACTCGAATTCCAGTCGGGTAACATAACGCCGATAATCCCGATGACCGAAACCGATGTCTGCAACTACGCGCTTTTGCATATAGCGACCGGGGCAAAGGGCATCAACTACTATATTATGTCGGGCGGACCGAACTTCGTCGGAACCGGCGCCACAGCCGACGTATACGATTTTTCCGCGCCGATATCCGCAAACGGACGCGTTCGGGAAACGTTTAACGGGATAAAAAGAATCAATAAATTCATGCGTACGCACGAATGGCTCGTCGAAAACGAACGCGTTTATTCGGTGCAGATAGGCTGCTCGCTCAATCTGCTGCGCGGCGATAACGGCTACCCCACCAATTCCGACCTTATTACGAGAAACGGCTTCGCCGTCGCGCTGGCATGTTCCGGGTACGCAAGCAAGTTCACGCTTTTAAGTAAACTCGACGAGAAAAAACCGCTGTTGTTGCTCGGCACTCATTTCCGCGATGAGGACGCTCCGTTTGTCCGCGAATTTGCAGAAAAGGGCGGTAAAATCGCGCTGTTCGGCACGCTTCCCGAATCGCTGAAAAGCGTATTCGGCGATATCGGAACCAAAAGATACGACGGATTCAACCGTCGCATGACGGCGTGGGGTAAATCGCTGTACAACATGGTCTGCAATCGTGAAATAACCGTGTGCCCGAAAGACTATTCGGTTGCGGTAACGGGCTATAACGGCGAGATTTTAGGCGTCGAAAAGGGTAACCTCAAGTATTTTTCGTTTACGCCCAATACCGTTTCGTTCGATCAGACGGAATTTTTCGAAAAACTGCTTGCCGATTTCGGCGCGCAACCCACGGTCGAAAGTTCGGACAGAACGGTGTGGACTACGCTCCTGCGTAGCGACGGCAAGGCGGGCGTGTTCGCGATAAATCTGTATAACCGCGAAGTCGAAACGACAATCACCGCCTATCTCGACGGCACCGCACACGAAAGAGACGTAAAGTTAAAAGCAAACTCAATCGCCTTTATTAGAATTTGACAAAACGACGAAACCAAAGGCAAACTATTGCAGAATAATTCAAAAGTCCGTGCTTAAAAAGGTGCGGATTTTTACTTTTTGTAAAAAGTAAAGCAAAAACTTTTGAGTCAGGGGGTGACTAATCCCCAAGTCGGTTTTTCTGATTTGCCCTTATTTAAAGGCCCCTTTTCGCAAAGGGGGCTGGCTCGCAGAGTCTGGGGGATCGAAAGCGTCGGCTATGTATCGGTCGAGTTTAATTGCCCTCTCCGTCGGCTGACGCCGACACCTCTCCCGGAGTGAGAGGCTTTAAAGAGGGCATGATTTAGCGCGCTAAAGTTTGTGCGCCTTGTAGGGGAGGGCGCGACGCGTTAAGCGAATAGTCCGGTGGACTATTCGTAGCCAAAGCGGGGAGCAATTTATAATTGCGACCCGGACTCCACCCTCCCGAAAAAACAAATTGTTTGGTTTTTACATGCGCCAATACATAATACAAAGTTATTTTTGATCCCACCGTCTTCTCGCTGACGCTCGAAGCCACCTCCCTTGCAGAGCAAAGGAGGCTTTAAAGAAGTCGTGATTTTATAGTTTTCGGGAGGGGAGACCCCTCCCCTACAAAAAGAAGCAGAAAGTGCGTCTACCAAACTTGCCCCGACACAAAAGTTTTTTGCCCGCTTTTTTACAAAAAAGTAAGGTCGGTTATCCTGCTACATATAAGAAGAAAAACCGACCTTGTTTTACTATTTCCCTAACACAAAAGTTTTTTGCTTACTTTTTCACAAAAAAGTAAGGTTGGTTACCTGCAATGTTCAAGCAGAAAAACCAACCTTGATATTAACGTGTACCTAACACAAAAGTTTTTTGCCCACTTTTTTTCAAAAAAGTGCGGTGCCTACTTTTTTTCAAAAAAAGTAGGTTATTCGGAGCGAAGAGCGATGACGGGGTCTTTTCTTGCGGCAATACCGGAAGGAATAAGACCGGCGATAAGCGTAAGTGCCACGCTGATTGCGACCAGAATCACGCCGCCCAGCCACGGGAGCGCGGCAACGTTGCCAATGTTCGCGAAATGCGCGATAATCGGGTTGATCACCGCAACGTTAAGAAGCACGGTCGCAAGAATACCGATAAGTCCGGCCATAAGCCCGATAAGCACGGTTTCGGCGTTGAACACGCGGGAAATGTCGCGCTTGCTTGCGCCTATCGAGCGCAGAACGCCTATTTCCTTGGTCCGCTCAAGAACGGAAATGTAAGTGATTATTCCGATCATTATACTGGAAACGACCAGCGAAATAGAAACGAACGCAATCAGAACGTAGGTTATCGCGTTGATAATCACGGTCACCGATTCCATCATCACGCCAACGTAATCGGTGTAGCGTATCTGCTCGTCGGTCGTTTTTCCGTCGTTGTAGTCGTCGATAAGTTTAATAACGTGATCCTTGTTTGCGAAACTGGTCGGGTATATCGAGATCGACGAGGGCGTATCGAGTTCGCATACACCCATGTTTTTGAGATTGCCCTCGTACGACGCGCCGTTTTCGAACGCCTTGCCGGTCGTGACGTCTATGTCCGGCTCGTTTTTCTGCATGACGACCGGAGCCGAACGCGAAGTAAGGTCGATAATGTACTCGGTAAGCGCGCGGGTGTAGGAAACGGGAGATGTAAGCGCGCCCGTGCGTACGCCCTTTTTAAGACGTACGATACCCACTATTTCAAGCGGAATCGAGTTTTTGAGCGCGGCTTTAACGTGTTCGTCGGAGTCGTCGAAAGCGTAAACGGTTTTGCCGTCCGCGTTTACGCCCTGAGCGTAGTAGTCGCTGTCGAGCAGCACTTTATACTTGGTTTTAAGCGCCTTTTCGAACGAAAAATCGTCCGTTTCTTCGCGGTAAACGATGCCGTATTCGTTCATCATGCCGATTGCGGCAAGTTTGATTTCCGCTTCGGTAAGTTCTTTGCCTGCCTGAGCCGCCTGCTGACGAACGAGCATCTTGAACACCGAGAAAATAAGTTCGTTCTCGCTCTTAAATCCCATCTGATAGAGATTATAGTCGGGAATCGAGTTGTATTTGTCCACGACCAGCACGACTTCGTTATACTTCGCGGGCCACTTGTTGCCGTTCGTGCTTGCAAGGAATTCGTACTGCGAGTCGAGTAGAGCCGTGTTGTCTATCATCTCGCCCCAGGTGTTTACGCTTTTCATCATTGATTCGTACATGGTTGCGGCGTTTCCGGCGGCGGACAGCATGTTTTTAAGCAGCGGCGGCATTTCGTACGGATTGAGTTTGTCGCCCGAAGCCGTGTAAATGTTGTAATTGAAGTCGTACGTGTACTTGACTCCGCTTATTTTGTTTTTGAATTCGTCTTTTTTCAGTTGCTCTTCGAGGTACGCCTTGAAAGATTTAAGGTCGTTCTTCTCGATTCCGTTCGAAATTGACTCGAACATGTCGCCGAGGAAAGAATTGGAGTGAATAACGTCGTCGGACGGATATTCGGGTTTGTCTCCCACGTTGCCGTTCGCCTGTAAGAACGACGCCATGTCTATGTTGGTCGAGTTAATCGTAAGCGGATAGTTGGAAAGAGTGTCCTGCTGCACGTCGTAAATGTAACTCTGAAAGCCCGACGACAGCGAAAGAATAAGCGCGATTCCGATTATTCCGATACTGCCTGCAAACGACGTCAGAATCGTACGCGCCTTTTTGGTGAACAGATTGCGAAGCGACAGCGCGAACGCCGTGAATATGCTCATCGCCGCCTTTTTCTGCGGCTTCGAGGGCACGATTTCGTTCGCTTTTGCCACGCACGGGTCGGTGTCTTCGATAACGTTGCCGTCTAAAAGGCGAATAATGCGTGAGGAGTATCTGTCGGCAAGTTCGGGATTGTGCGTGACCATGATAACCAATCGGTCGCTCGCTATTTCTTTGAGAAGTTGCATGACCTGAATACTGGTTTCGCTGTCGAGCGCGCCCGTAGGCTCGTCGGCAAGCACTATTTCGGGGTCGTTGACTATGGCTCGTGCGATTGCCACGCGCTGCATCTGACCGCCCGAAAGTTGGTTGGGCAGTTTGTGCAACTGATCTTTAAGTCCCACGCGTTCGAGCGCTCTTACGGCGCGTTCGCGTTTTTCCTTTTTCGGAACGCCCGAAAGCGTCAGCGCGAGTTCGACGTTACCCAGCACCGTCTGATGCGGAATAAGGTTGTAACTCTGAAACACGAAGCCTATCGAATGATTGCGGTAGTTATCCCAGTCGCCGTCTTTGTACTGCTTGGTGGAAACGCCGTTTATGACGAGGTCGCCGCTCGTGTATTTGTCCAGACCGCCGATGATGTTAAGCATGGTGGTCTTTCCGCAGCCGCTCGGACCCAGAACGGAAACGAATTCGTTTTTTCGGAAGGTCAGATTAACGCCTTTAAGCGCGTGAACGGTCGTGTCGCCGGAAACGTAGTCCTTTACTATGTTTTTAAGTTCGAGCATACTTACCTCGCTTTTGTCTGTTCTTTCGGTCGGGTGGCGGAACGCTTTGCGAAAAGTCCCGAGAAGCCCCGAATTATTATTTTATTCCGAAATTGTGATTTTACTGTGTGTTTTGAGTAGAAGTTGCAGAAATTTTAGCCTCTGACGGCGAAAAAGAACGAAAAGAAGGTCGAGCGAATGTTTTTCGCCCGACCCCCCGTGCATGTTTATCAAAGAAGAGGAATAACTCCCAGGAATTTAACGTCCGGTCTTTTAGCCGCGTCGCCCTCTGCAAGCACGAACGCGCGCGCGCAGACCGTGCCGCCTGCTTTTTCGACCAGTTGTTCCAGTCCGTGCAGACTTCCGCCGGTGGAAACCACGTCGTCCACTATCGCAACGCGTTTTCCTTTAATGAGATTGACGTCGTGAGCGGAAAGATACAGCGTCTGGTCGCCGCCCGTGGTTATCGATTTAACCGTGGACGAAATGCCGTCTTTCATGTACAGTTTAAGCGATTTTCTCGCAACGGCGTAGAAGTCGTGACCCAGTTCGCGCGCGGCGACGTGAGTCAGTTGAAGTCCTTTGCTCTCGGCGGTGATAAGCACGTCGGGCTTATCCGCTTTCAATATTTCCGCGATTTTTTTACCGCAGTATTCCGTAAGATTCTGATTGCCGTGCAGATTCAGAAATGCGATGTTAAGACCCGGCGACAGTTCGATTATCGGCAGGTCTTCTTTTCTTCCGGCAATGTCAACGGTGTAAAATTTATCCATAACGGTTCCTCTTATGATATATTTTTTATCGGCGAACGGAGTAAAAAAGTCCGTCCGCGACATATTATACAACAGAAAGCAAATAAAAGTCAACGGTTTAAGGCAAAATCGGATAATGTTTGCCGTATTGATTTGACAATCGCCGCTTTTACGGGTATAATTAAACGGTAGGCGAGCGCGTCGCCGTCAGCCCACGTAAGCGGAGGTTTGCCAGATTGAAAAAAATATCCGAAAGAGTTATCGATCTTCGCATCGCGACGAGACGGGCTTGCATGTGCGAGAACGTTTCCGGAAAGGGCAAAAACACTTTGAGCCTTAAAACCAAAGTGCTGTACCTCATTGCGCACGACTGCGGTCCGCGCGACATACAACTCATTCTGTGTATCGCAAAAACCAACCTCGCGCTCATCACCGCGTCGCTTACCAAGCAGGGTCTCATTGTCAAAAGCCGCGACTACAACGACAGGCGTCACGTCCGCTACGCCGTCACGGGCAAGGGCAGAAAATATCTCTCGACTTGCCTCGACGTAATCGAAAAAAGTTTTGCGTCGGCATTCCCCGATAAGGAAAGTTACGGCGACGCAATGAAAAAACTCGAAGACGCGCTCGAAGTGTTCTCGTTTATCAATAACTAAAAAAATCGCAGGCAAGCAAAGTTATGTTGAAAAGCATGAAAACCGATCTTAATACCGTTCTTAAAAAAGACCCGGCGGCAAGAAACCGTCTGGAAGTTTTTTTGACGTACTCGGGCTTTCACGCGATCCGCATGTACCGCTTCGCTCACTTTATGTATCTGCACAACTATAAACTGGTCGCGCGCATGGTCAGTCAGTTCGCGCGGTTTTTAACCGGGATAGAAATTCACCCGGCGGCGAAAATCGGTAGCGGCGTGTTCATCGATCACGGAGCCGGCGTCGTAATAGGCGAAACGGCGGAAGTGGGCGACGACTGCACTATCTATCAGGGCGTCACGCTCGGCGGAACGGGAAAGGATAAAGGCAAGCGGCATCCGACGCTTGAAAAAGGCGTTATGGTGGCTGCCGGCGCGAAAATCCTCGGTCCGTTCACCGTGGGAAAACACGCCAAAATCGGAGCGGGTTCCGTAGTGCTGAAAGAAGTGCCGGCAAACGCAACGGTCGTCGGCGTTCCCGGACGAGTGGTTCGCATTAAGGGCGAGCGCGTGGACGATCTCGATCAGAATCTCCCCGATCCCGTAAAGGACGAGATTATGCGCCTTAGCGGCGAAGTCGAGCGGCTTAAAGCGGAACTGTGCGAGTGCGAAAAAAGAAACGCAAAAAAGTAAGTGCGAAAAATTATATAAAACTAACGTAAAAACGCAATTGAAGAGGTGTGAAATGCTTAAATTATACAATACTCTGTCGAGAGAAAAAGAAGAATTCAAGCCGGTCGGAAAAACGGTAACGATGTACTCGTGCGGACCGACCGTGTACAGTTACGCTCACATCGGCAACCTGAGAACGTACGTTTTCATGGACGAAGTGAGAAGAGTGCTGCGCTACGACGGCTATAAAATAAAGGGCGTCATGAACATCACGGACGTAGGTCATCTGCTGTCCGACGGCGACGACGGCGAGGATAAAATGGAGAAAGCCAGCCGCGAGCAGAAAAAAACGCCGTGGGAAATCGCCGAGTATTATACGGGCGTGTTCATGAAGGACATCGCGCTTCTCAATATCGGTAAGCCCGAAATCATCGCCAAAGCCACCGACCATATTCAGGACATGATCGAGTACGTCGAAAAACTCGTGGAAAAGGGCTACGGCTACGAAACGAGCGACGGAATTTACTTCGATATAAGCAAGTTCCCCGAATACGGAAAGTTGTCGCGTCTTAATCTCGAAGATCAGATCGCCGGCGCACGCGTCGAGGTCAACGGCGAAAAGCGTCATCCCGCCGACTTCGCTTTGTGGAAAAAAGCCGCGCCCGAGCATATAATGCAGTGGAAGTCGCCCTGGGGCATGGGCTTCCCCGGCTGGCATATCGAATGTTCGACCATGAGCCGCAAATACCTCGGCTCGCTCATCGATATTCACACCGGCGGCGTCGACCATATTCCCGTTCATCACGAAAACGAGATAGCGCAGTCGGAAGCGCTCGAAGGGCATAAGACGGTAAACACCTGGATGCACGGCGAATTCATGCTGGTAGACGGCGGCAAAATGAGTAAGTCGCTGGGCAACACCTACACGCTCGCGCAGTTGGAAGAAAAGGGATTCGAGCCGCTGTCCTATCGCTATTTCTGCCTTAACACGCATTACAGAAAGAAACTCAACTTCACGTTCGAGGGCTTGGAAGCCGCTCAGACGGCGTATCGTCGCCTGCTCGCCGCGCTTTACGAGCATAAAATCGCAAAGGACGTCAAAACCGCGCCCGAAAAGTTGCAGGAATATAAGGAAGCGTTCCAAAACGCCATCGACGACGACATCAACGTGCCTATGGCGCTCGGCGTGCTGTGGACCATGGTCAAGCAGCCGTACAGTCGCGATATTTACGATCTTGCGCTCGACTTCGATAAAGTGTTCGGTTTGAGCCTTGATAAGGCAAGACCGGAGGAAAAGCCCGAAATCGAGGTGCCAGACGACATTCGCGCGATTGCCGAGGAAAGATGGCAGGCGAGAAAGAACAAGAACTGGGCGGAGTCGGACAGACTGCGCGACGTGCTTGCCGAAAAAGGCTATGCCGTGCTCGATTCCAAAGACGGTTACAAGTTGGAAAAGAAGTAGTCGGCTCGCTGCGTTTTCGGGAAGCGTAAAAAAGGTACGCAAACGTCGTTTTTTGGAAAAGACCGACGTCGTTCGGCAAAAAACGATTATTGTAAAAAAATAAAATCATATTTATAATTTAATTGCAAAACAGGCTGTGTTCACCCGAACGCAGCCTACTTTTTTGTAAAAAAGTAGGCAAAAAACTTTTGAGATAGGAATGTATTAGTATTAGGAGGTTCTTCTGCTTATGCGTGGTGGATGAACTAACCTTGTTTTTTTCGGGAGGGGAGACCCCTCCCCTACAAAATAGACCAAACCTTGCTGCGCTGAAACCGACTTCTTTAAAGCCTCTCACTCCGGGAGAGGTGGCGCGGTTTACCGCGACGGAGAGGGTAATATTTTTATATCGGACAGTCGGGAACGCCTGTCCCTACAACAATAGGATAATTTTGTTTTGTCCTTCACTAATGACCTTATATCGTAGGGGAGGGGTTTCCCCTCCCGCAAATTTTAAAATCACGACATCTTTAAAGCCTCGCCCTTTCGGGAGAGGCGGCGCGGTTTACCGCGACGGAGAGGGTAATTAAATCCGACCGATACGAAACACATACGCTCGTGATCTGCCGTAAAAAGCATAACTGCACATGCTATATAATAATATAAAGAAGAAATTCAATAAAAGGGAGTAAACTTATGGAATTAAAAGGAAGCAAAACCGAAGCAAACCTCATGACCGCGTTTTCGGGCGAATGTATGGCGCGCGTAAAATACGAAATATACGCCGAGTGCATGCGCTCGTCCGGCTTCGAGGAGTACGGCAACCGGATCGATTTCATATCGGGCAACGAAAAAGAACATGCCGAACTGTGGCTTAAAGTCATGGGCTTCGGCGAATGTTCTGCGGAAAACGACGCGGCGGACGCGGCGGACGGCGAAGAGTACGAAAGCGAGGAAATGTATCCGCGTTTCGCGAGAGTGGCGGAAGAGGAAGGCTTCGGCGACATAGCGCGCTTGTTCCGTGAAGTCGGAGCAATAGAGAAAACGCACGAAAAAGCGTTCCGCGCCATGAAGTCGGCAATCGAATCCGACACGGTATTTACGCGCCCTCGCCCGGTAAAGTGGGTGTGCCTTGCGTGCGGCAACGTGTACGAAGGAACCCGTCCGCCCGAAATATGTCCTGTGTGCGGTCACACCAAAGCCTATCGTTTCGTCGAATGCAAACCCGAGTAAACGGTTTAGTGGTAAAAAATCATGCTTATATGCCCTTCATTGTTAATAATTTGTGAAAAAAACAAAAAAATGTCTTGATTATATTTTAATAAAAACTTGACAAGCGTCGCAAGTAGTGTTATAATTACACTGTAGTTATGCCGTTTGCAGCGCATTCGGCAAAAAATCATTGCTATGGAGGGTATATGAGTAACAAGTTTAAACGCATTATCGGACTGATTGCGTGTCTGGCTTGCTGTTTATGCTTCGTTGCGTGCAACGGATCGGGTATTAAAATATCCGGTAAGAACCGCGTAACGATTCAGGCAGGACAAACTTACGAGATCACTGCGACCGGTACAACCGGGTCCGGTACGGAATGGACGTCTTCCGATGAAACGGTTGCAACCGTTGCAAACGGAAAGGTAACCGCAATCAAAGCGGGCGAAACGGTCATAACCGTGAAAGAGGGTAATAAATCTGCGTCGGTGACGGTAGTCGTCGTCGATAACCGCAGTTACACCGTCACGGTCGTGGGCGTGGATACATACAAAGTGGGTTATGGCGAGAAGATCGCGAAACCCGCCGATCCCGTCAAGGCTGCGACCGCACAGTACGCCTACACGTTCAAGGGCTGGTATTCCGACGGCAAGCCTTACGATTTCAATCAGGGCGTAACCGCGAATCTGGTCATCGAACCCGTATTCGACAAAACCTTAAATAAATATAAGGTAACCGTCGGCAGCACCGAATTGGAATACGAATACGGCTCGCAGATCGTCCTTACGGGTGAACTCGCTAATCCCGTAATGGAATCTACCGCTAAGAACATCTACGTTTTCATCGGCTATTACAACGGCGAAACCAAGTGGGATTTTGCTAACGACGTAGTCACCGGCGACGTCGTTCTCACCGCTAAATATCAGGAAATTCTGCGTCAGTACGAAGTTTCCTTCAACGGTAAGTCGGCAGGCTTCTACGACTACGACAGCAAACTCACCGAACCCGAGGCTCCCGCAAAAGCGGCGAACGCGCAGTTCACCTACACGTTCAAGGGTTGGTATGTCGGCGACAAGAAGTGGAACTTCGCTGCCGACACCGTAACCGAGAAGACCGAACTTGTCGCAAAATACGACGAAAAGGTTAATTCCTACACCGTCAAAGCGGGCGACAAAGAGCAGACTTTGGACTACGGCGCAAAAATAACCGCACCCGAAACGCCCGTAAAGGAATCCACCGCTAAATACGACTATGTGTTCGCAGGTTGGATGACCGAAGACGGAACGGCTTGGGATTTTGCAAACGATACCGTTACCGGTAACGTTACTTTAACCGCGTCCTTTACGTCGGTTATCAGAAAATACGACTTCACCGTTCCTGCGCACACCGTGCTCGATGGCGGCGAATACAAACAGGTAGCCGCATCCACCGTTAAGGTCGCATACGGCGAAAAAGTCGCTCGTCCCGCAACTCCCGCACAGGAAGGAAAGGACGGCAAGACCTATTATTTCGATAAATACGTCGTTAAAGGTACCGAAACCGAATGGAACTTCGATAAAGACGTCGTGGAAGGCGATGTGGAACTTGAAATTCTCTTCAAGGAACGCACCGGCAAATACCTCGTCGACTTCGACGGCAAGTATTTCAAAGAATACGAATACGGTCAGAAGATCGTTCGTCCCGAAGATCCGACCAAAGCATCCGATCTTCTCAACGATTACATCTTCCAGTATTGGGCAAACGGCGAAAAGGAATGGGATTTCGATAACGACGTCATAACCGCAGACATGACGCTCACCGCAGTGTTCGGCGCAACCGACAGACTTTACGAAATCAAATTCATCGTCAACGGCGAAGAAAACGAAAACCTGACTCAGGAAGTCAGAATAGGCAAGAAGATCGAAAAACCCGAAGGAACTCCCGTCAAGGCTTCCACCAAGACCAAGACTTACGAGTTTACCGGCTGGTACAACGGTGCGGAAGAATGGAACTTCGACAACGTGCTTGCAGGTCCCGTAACGCTCACCGCTCACTTCGAAGAAAAAGTAAGACTGTACACCGTTACTTTCGATGCGGATAACGGAACCGAGTCCGCGACCGTAGAATGCGAATACGGCGCAAGAATCAAGGCTCCCGCAGATCCCGCAGACATTGTCAATAAAGAACTTGGCAAAAAATTCGTGTTCATCGGCTGGACGAAAGGCGACGAACTCTGGGATTTCATCACCGGATCGGTAACCGAGAACGTCACGCTCAAGGCTAAATACGAAGAAAAAGAAATTTATTACACCGTTACTTACCTCGATGAGAACGGCGCGCTGCTGTTCACTCATCAGGCAAAGGACGCAGAAGCGATCATCAGACTTGCCGCACACGAAAAGGCAACCGACGCTCGCTATGCGTACACCTTTATCGGCTGGACGGCAAACGGCACGACCGAATACGACTTCACCGCCGAACTCGAAGCAGACCTCGTTCTGTCGCCTATGTACCTCGAAGTCGCTCGTATCTACACCGTAACGCTGCTCAACTACGACGGAACCGTGTTCAAGGTGCTCGAAGGCGAAAACGGCTTCAAGTACGGCGAAAAGTTCACCTATGCGCTCGACGCAGAACAGCCCATCAAAGAAATCGGCGACGAAAACTCGTACGTATTCGATTACTGGGCAATCAAAGGCTCCAACGACGAATTCAAGGGCGAAGTCATCGGCAACATGGTGCTTTACCCCGTGTTCATCATCGATAACAACCTGTACACCGTAAAATACTATGACTACGACGGCAACCTCATCGAAGCGGCAACGCAGTCCGACGTTAAACGTAACAAACTGCTTACGCTGCCCGACATGACCAAAGCCGCAACTCTCGAAAGAAAATACACTTTCCTCGGCTGGGCTACCGAAAAGGACGGCGCAATCAGATATGCGGCAGAAAATACGCAGATCCGCTGCACCGGCAACATGGAAATGTACTCGGTATACAAAACCGAAATCATCTACTACACCGTTTCGGCAAGAGTAACCGACGAAGACAACACCTACTGGCTGACCGATAAGGAAGGCAACCGCCTCACGGCAGACGACCTCTCGTTCGAATACGGCAAAAAGTTCGAATTCAAACTGTCCGTAAACACCGAATCGATGGGCAAAGCGTCCGTTAAACTCAACGGCGGCGAAATGATCGCAGACGAAAACGGCGTATACTCCGTAACCGTTCGCGATAACAACAACCGTATCACGATAACCGGACTCACCATCCGTCGTTACACCGTAACCGGCGCCGTTACCGTGGCTAAACAGAACGACGTCAACCCCATGATCGCAGGCGAGGACGACGTTATCGTTAAACTCACCGACGGCGAAGACGTTCAGTACGTCGAAAACGCTGTGAAGAACGGAGTCGTAACCGTTGAAAATCTGCTTAAAGGCGACTACACCGTCGAATTCGTTGCAAAAGACAGCGAAGGCGGCTACAAGTCGATCTCCGAAGCAAAATACACTCAGGCTTTAAACGCAGACTGGGCTGAAAAGAACGGCAACATGACCTGGAAACTCGCAGGCAGCCTCGTCGGCTACACTCCCGTGACCGTTTCCGGTAAGTACGAAATGAACGAAAACGGCGTTATTCATAACACCGTCGAAGAAATGCGTAACAGTCTGGGCGCAACCGTTATCGGCGCTAACCCCGGCGAAAGCGACTTCATCGTTTCCGCAAGTTACGACGTTAAAAAGAGAGCAGACGATGAGGATCACAGAGACGGGCCTTCGTTCGGCTTCACTTTCAAGACCCGGTCGGGTGATTACATCAGCGTTTACGTCGTTGATGAAGGTCGTATCCGTATCGTCGACACCATCACCGGTTGGGATAACAGAATTCAGACCGGTAAACTGGTTGTCGGCGCAGGTGCAATCGGCAATGTTTGGGGCGATTGCTACGGTATGGTAACCATGACCTATGCAAAGAAGGACGGAAAACTCTATCTGTTCGGCTCCTTCTCCGATAAAACCAACGCTGTAATTAAAGTCAACAATAAACTGCTCGGCGTAATCGATACCGCAACCGGTACGCTTTACACGGCAAAAGTTATGAGCGGAAGCAGTTCCGACTCGTTCAATAATCCGCTGTATGAAACCGACGAATATCAGACTTACCAGAAAGACGTACTGAAGAAACTTTCCGACGTCACGGCTATTTCCGCAGAGTACGGCATCACTCAGATTGCTCCCGTCGACGTATACGGCATCAACTACAGCGCGCTCGCAACCGACGTTGAAGAATACGCTTCCAAGGCGTACACCCGCGTCGTAACCGAACTCGACAATCACGCAAGCCTTATGGTCAAGAATCCCACCGGCAACAAGACCACCGTCAACGTCTGGGATACCGCAACCTTCACGGTTATGCCCGACCCCGGCTACGTCATCAAGACCGTCGAATTCGACACTGCAGAACAGTATCCCTATTACTTCAACGAAAAAGGCTACCTCGTGTTCTCGTTCCCCAAGAACTTCTATCGCGGCGGTAACTACAACGTGAAGATCACCACCGAGAAAGGCTCGGCGGCAAACTGGACCAAACTCTCCGGTAAGTTCACCACCGAAGGCGCAGTCGAAACCAAGGCAGCCGCAGTCCTCTTCGGCAACAACGGCATCACCGTCACCGTAACTCCCGACGAAAACGGCGAATACATGACGCTCCTGCCTGTAGGTTCCTACTATGCAAGCGCAAACACCGCACCCGTGAGTGCAGGCGCCGCATACGAAACGCTTGACAAACCTCGTACCTATAGATACGACTTCAACCTCACCGTAAACGGCAGCGCACTCGTTAAGAATATCGACTTTGCTCTTATGACCGGCGGTACCGTAATTACCGATCGCAAAACTTCCACAGTTGAGTGGTCCGGTAATTCCGACGCAACCTTCAGCATGTCCGTCAAGTCTTTCGGAGAAAAACAGTACTTCCTTGCTCGTAAACTTGCGGCAGGTCAGATGATCTCCTATAGCCTCAAGTTCGGCGCTCGTCAGGGCTGGACCGCATTGGAAGGCGGAGCAAACGAAGCGCTTGCTCAGGACCTCTACATCAAGAACAGCGTAGGCGGCAAAAATCTCGGAATTTCCAGTTACGGTCAGAGTTGGAGCGGAACGAAAATTTCCTCGAAATCGCCGTTCAACTCGATTTCTCTCAACCTTGCTAAAAACGAAACCGGCAACGTCTACAACTTCGCATACGCAAGACTGGGTAACACCGTATACCTCCTCGCTAAATACGAAGGCGCGGAAAACTGGGTTGCAGTCTCCAAAACCGACGTAACCGACGCGCAGGCGCAGATTATGCTCTACATCTCCGGCGCACAGCGTTACTTCGACTACACCTACAGCAACTTCGGCTTCAACAAAAACGAAAGTGAAGTCAAGGCAATCGTTGACGCGGCTGTCGCTAACAAGGCAAACGCAAAGACGTACGATTTCGGTTCGAAAAACGAAAAAGGCGAATATAACGCATTTATCGGCGCGGATATGCTCGGTAAAGAAGTAAAAGGTGATAGAGCGGCAGGTTACGTAATCTCCGATCAGACCTTCAGCAAGACTACCGATACCGTAACCATCACCGCAAACGTTGGAACGTATATGCAGGGCTATCAGTTCTTCGGATTCGTAATGCGCGATCCCAAGACCGGTAACATGGTAAACATCGGTATCAACGAAAACAGCAACGTCTGGAGAACTTCGCTCGAAAACTACAACGGATGGGGATACAGAAGCGGCGTTATGCCCAAACTCTGGGATACTTCGTGGGTTGATATCGGCGGCGGTAACTCCGCAGCCGTAGGCGCAACTTTCACCGTTAAAGCGGTCGTAAAAGGCGACTTCTGGACTATTTATCTCAACGGTTCGCAGCAAATTTCGCTCGACCTGCGCAGATATTACGAAGATAACTTTGTCGGCGGCGGCGCAACGGCTACCGGCGCAGCCAGTGGAAACGCTAAGCACGGCTGGACGGGCGACACCGAAAAACTTTATCCCATCGGCGACGAATATCAACTCGGTTTCTATGCGTTTGCAGACACCACTTGCATGGCAAGAGTTAACAACGTAAAAGTAACAAAGACGGCTTCCGAAGGCGAACTGCTGTTTGAAAACTCCCTGGTTGAAGGACTCGAATCGGTTAAAAACGCAAAAGACATCGAATACACGATGTACAGAGCGCAAGGCAACGGAAGAGGATTCAAGTCCGCAAGAGTTGCCGACGGCGAAGCGCTCACCTTTACCTTGCGTCTCAATCAGGCGTCCGGTAACAGAAGAGCACACCAGCAGAGAGTCACCGGCACCAATGTTGACGGCGGCGACACTTACTATAAATTCAAGTTCGCAGGCAAGTCGCTCGGTTTCAATAGCAACGGATGCGCTTACGGCGAAGGCGTCGTAAACGCAAATACGTTCGACTTCGGTCTGGCGCGCGACGGTTGGGGCTTGTCGCTCTTCAGTGAAACGCAGTACGACTTCGCAATCGCAAAAGTAAACGGAACTGCAAAGATGTACGGTAAATATCACGGAGCAAGCGAGTGGAAAGAAATCTTCAGCATCGCAAACACCGCTAAGTACGTCTATCTCGACAACTTCGAAATCACCAACCGCGGCGATTGTGCGGTAAATATGTCGTTTATCAATGCGGAAAGAGCAAAAGCAAGCGATATTACTTCGCACATGAACAACGTTTCTCACGGCGGCGCATGGGCATTCGGATCCGCTAACTACAATGCAGACGGAACCATGGGCTTCTACGCTCACGTAACCACCGCAGGACAGAGAGGTCAAGGGGCATACTACAACCCTAACGCTATTTACAACGCTAAGGATAACACCGTTGTCCTCACCGGCAACTACTCGATGCTCAACGGCGGAAGCAACGAAACGCAGTTCGGCTGGAACTTCATCGATTCCGCTGCAGCCGGCAAGAACCTCTACTTCAGCATCGTTCCCTATCACGGAAACGGCAGCCAGCTTCGTATCGGTTGGGATTCCTTCCGTAACAACGGTTGGGGCAGACGTTACACGCTGGGTAATACTTCGTATAAAGACGAAGCAAAGGGCTTGTATGCGTATAATCCCGCTTCGCTCACGCTCGGCGACAAAACGCTTAAACAGTTCTCCGCAAAATGGGTTATAAACGGCTATCGCTACAAACTCTATTTCGGCGAATACGGTGCTGAGGCAACCACCCTCGTTCTCGATATCGATATGCAGAAGTACTCTTCCGCAGTCGTTCCGCAGGGCGGCAACGACAACACCAAGTGGGGTGGCAGCGATGCTGCATCCGCAGATAAGCACATCCCCGACATGAAGTCCTTCCGCTTCGCAATCAGCGTCGTGGACGATACTCAAAAGGTGGAAGACGAAGACAAAAAAGACATTACAGATATGACTCTCACCAAGAGCGTTATGACAGCCGAAAACATGACCGCAAGAGAAGTCTGGACCGGCGGCGACGTTTCGCTCACCGGACCGGCTTACAAACTCGTTACCGACGAAAACGGCAACCGCATCACCAGTGACTACTGGTATGCGGAAGCCGACTTCGACGGAAGCGTTGCAGGCAGCGGCTGGGCAGGCATCATCACCGACATGATGGGTGCTTCCTCGTTGCAGACTGCTACAAGAGATAAGGCAACTCCGTTCTACGGAACCGGCTACGGCTATGGTCAGATTTATATCCACAGAAACGGTCATTGGCTGGGCGGCACTCCTTACGGATGCAGCGTCGGAAACAAAGCGGTTAAAATCGCTTCGGCTCGTATGGGCAACAAAGTGAATGTCTATCTCGACGGCGTTCTCAAAATGTCCTATGCGGTAACCGATAAACCCTCGCAGTTCGGTATTTTCGCCGGTGCAGGCGTAATCGACGACATGACCGCTAAAAACTTCAAATACGTCGTCGGCAAGGAAGCCACCGAAAAGAAGATGGCTGAAATCGCCGGCACCGTAACCAAGAAGATCGACGGCAAAGATTACACGCTGCTCACTGCCGACCTCGGCGGAAAATTCGACTATGCCGACGGCACTTCGTATAATTCGTTCAACGCAAACTACACCATGCAGGGCAGAAACGCCCTCACCATGACCAACATCACCTTTGCTTACCAGACGGCATACACCGGTAACGTGTACTACATGGAAGCAGAGTTCGATATGGCAAGCAATTATCAGGGTATTATCGTAAACACCTACAATAAGCCCGAAGCAAACAACCAGTACTTCCTTGCAGTCGGCTTTGGCTACGGCGACAAGAATTTCACCAATCTGTATATGCACACCACTCAAGGCTGGGGCTATGACGGATTGCATATCGGAAAATTCGCTCTCGACGGAGACGACATCGTTCGTATGGGCGTCGCTCGTATCGGCGATATGTACTATGTATTCCTCGACGGTAAATATGTGACCAAGTTCTATGCTCCTTGCATCGATACCGCCACCAAGAACACTTTGCCGGGCGATAACGAAAGCGGCTTCGGCGTGTTCAACTGCAGACCTACCGACAACGCTACGAAAGTTACCAACGCGTTCTTCACGATGAACGAAAACGACGTTCGCGCAATGGTTGCAAACGCTGAAAAAAATACGGTCGGAAGAGTGTCCTCTCTGGTCAGCAGCAAGTATGTTCTTTCCGGAAAGATGACTATCGATAAACCCACCGGCGGCAACCATTACGTTGACTTCACCGTTGTTAACGGAGCAAACCGTTTCCTTCTGTGGGACGGCGACAATAACGGAAGTTACGAGTTTGCGTACACCATTAACAATCAGCACATTCACAGAGGAAATCTGCCCGCAAGCGAGTATGTAAATCTCACTAACGGTAAGGTGACTTTCGATTGGGAGATTATCCACGACGGTAAAAACGCATACTTCATCATCGACGGAAAGGTAAGACTCGTGTTTGCTAATCTCGGCGCCGGAGAAGGAACTGTTCAGATATGGGCTGACGGATGCACCATGAAGATCGACGATATGAAGTGCTACACCAGCGCCGATACCGAAGAGTATGCAAAGGCACTCGAATCGGTTGCTTACTATGCAAATACTCTTAAAGGCGACGCGAAATTTATGTATCGCGTCGGCACCGATAACGGGCTTGAAGTAAGTTGCAACGGTACTGGATCTGTTATAAATGACGGGATCAACCCGTTTACGAACGGCACCGCAGATAACTACGTTTACGAAACCACTCTGGTTATTGAACAAGTAGGCGGAAACGCTCACTACGGTATCGAATTCCCCGACAGTGATCATAGATTCTTGTTCTGGAATAACGGAGACGGTAATACGTTCAAAATCACCTGGGCTTACGACGGCGGTTATGGCGACGCTAAATATCAGCGTCCCGCTACCGCAGGTACGTACAAGATGAAAGTGGTCGTCAAGGGCGGCAACGCTTACTGGTTTGTCGACGGAACTCTTATGTGTGCCATCAAAGCACAGGGCGCTTTGGCTGTTCGTATCGAAAGCATGAAGGCTCACACCGAAGGTACCAAGATTATCTCCAAGACCTACAATGAAGCGGCTTACAACGCTGCAATCGAAGGACTTAATCTCCCGGCTATCACCGGCGCAACCAGATTTTAATCCGCATCCGCGCGACTAATTCGATTAATAGTTACAAGTAACATATACCCTATCTACCAAAAAGGCGTGGGCGCAACATTCCGTTGCCCCTCGTCTTTTTTTTGTGCGGAAAAAGTAAACGGACAGTAGGTAGCGTCCTGTCCCTACAAAAGAAGCCACTGTATTTATTTTCAAACACTTGACTTTATTTAAAGGCCCCTTTTCGTAAAGGGGGCAGGCTCGTTAGAGCCCGGGGGATCGAACGTTTGTACTCTGTATCGGAGCCTGTTAAAAACCTGGCTTTTGGTTTGCGGGAGGGGTGACCCCTCCCCTACGGTATAAGGCTGTAAGTGCGTGGCAAAACGAAATTATCCTATTATTG